>CAZEHG010000070.1:0-9269 GCA_964512475.1 uncultured Atopobium sp. | reverse complement strand
GCTTGCCACCAGTTGCGATGATTGCGTACATTCTTGAACCCTTCATTGCTGGCGATAGTGCAACAGTGCCTCATATTACTCAAGCCGCTCTGACCAGTCAACGGAGCAAGATGTTGGCCAACGGGTCCCACCGGGGAAACGGTAGCGGTACCAGCTGGTCGTCGGCAGTCAGGCAACCTGTAAAAATATAGAGGTAAGAACCGTTAAACGAACAGGGCCGAGCGCGGCTTCACAAGAAGGCCACTATTCCGGCGGTCGTGCCGCTGCGACGCGGCCCTCCCCACCGCCCGCGGGCGGCTTAGAGAGGCAAGACGAGCGAGCCGTCGTCGGCCTCGTGGGCCTGGGACACGCGCCGCACCTTGAGGCAGTCGTAGCCGACACCGTCGCGGACGCCCATGAGCGCCGCGTCGATGAGGATCTGGGGCCGCAGCGCCCCCGCGTTGCTCGACCGCGTGTCGAGCTCGAGCGCGACGCCCCCCTCGGCGTCCTCGGCCGAGAACGACACGAGGGCCGAGGAGACGTCGATGCGCTTGACCTTCTCGCCGCGCAGGTACTCGAGCTCGCCCGCGGCCTTGAGCGAGGAGATGCGGCCCGCGAGCCCGTCGGCGTCGAGAGCGCAGTCCATGACGACGACCTTCCACCCCGAGCGCGTGAGCCAGCTCTCGAGCGCAGGCGCGCGGCCGTCAACGTAGGCGGCGCGGGTCGGCGTGAGCGCGGGGGGCGTGGCGCCCCTGAGCATCTCGAGGGCCGCCCCCGCACCGATGTCCTCGGCCAGGCGCAGGTCGAAATACTCGCAGCCGGAGGACGCGCCCACGGGAAGGGCCTGCGAGAACTGGATGCGCATGCGCCGCGCGAAGCCGTTGCCCACCGAGAAGGGCAGCCGGGCGCGGCGGATGCAGCGGCTCACCGTCTCGAGCACCTCGAGGTGCCCCAGATAGGCAAGCCTGTCGTCCTTGCGGTACTCGACGCGCAGGCGCGGAAGCTCCTTGATAAGGGAAAGGTCCTGGGGCTTCGCGTCCCCCCACGGCTGGGGCCTAGGTCCGCTCATCTGCGCTCCTCCACGATCACGTTGCTCACTCCCAGGGTCGGGCAGACCCCGCAGCCGACGCAGCTCTCGCGCGTGCAGTCCGGGGTCGTGACCCCTTGCGCGGCACGGCGCCACTCACGCTGCAGGAAGCCCTTGGAAACGCCAGGCGAGGTGTGGTCCCACGGCAACGCGGCGTCCAGGGGAAACTCCTCGCAGGCGATGTCCTCGAGGTCGTAGCCGCACGCGGCGGCGGCCTCGCTCCATCGATCGAAGGAGAACTCGCTCGTCCACGCGTCGAAGCGGCAGCCGCGTCTCCATGCCTCGAGCAGCAGCTCGTAGCCGTCGCGGCCCATCTTGGAGATGGCGCCCTCGACGAGAGAGGTCGAGGAGTCGTGGTAGTTGATGCGAACGCCGCGGTCCTGGCAGGACTCGAGCAGCAGGCGCTGGCGGCGGCGCACCTCGTCGGGGGCGAGCTGGCCGGCCCACTGGAAGGCCGTGTAGCTCTTTGGCACGAAGACGGCGACCGATATCGTCACGCTCACGCCGGACCTGTACCCGCGCCCAACGACCTCGCGCCCGATCTGGAGCACGCGCTCGGCCGCGCGCGCGATCCCGACGATGTCCTCGTCCGTCTCGGTGGGGAGCCCCATCATGAAGTAGAGCTTGCAGCGACGCCAGCCGTTCTCGAAGGCGTTGCGCGCCGCCCGCTCGAGGTCCTCCTCGGTCACGTTCTTGTTGATGACGTCACGCAGGCGCTGACTGCCGGCCTCCGGCGCGAAGGTGAGGCCGCCCTTCTTGCCGCCGCCGACGGCCATGGCCATCTCGACGCCGAAGGAGTCGAGGCGCTGAGAGGGGATGGAGACACGGATGCCCTGGCCCTTGAGGTCTGCGTGCATGCGGTTCAGGATCTGGGCGCACTGGGAGTGGTCGGTGGTCGAGAGGGAGGTGAGGCTTATCTCGTCGTGGCCGGTCGCGCGCAGCCCCTCCTCCCCCGCCGCCACGACCTGGTCCGCCGGCCGCTCGCGGACGGGACGGTAGGTCATGCCGGCCTGGCAGAAGCGGCAGCCCCGGGCGCAGCCGCGCAGGACCTCGAGCGAAAGCCGGTCCTGGACGATGCCCATGTACGGGACGATCCTGGAGGCGACCGCAGGGGTGGCGGCGAGGTCTGGAATGCAGCTCTTGAGCACGACCTCGGGCGCGCCCGTGCCCGGTTTGGGGACGGCGCGGCCCCAGCGTGTCGTCGTGTCGTCGAGCACGACGTCGTAGAGGGAAGGCACGTAGACCCCGGGGAGAAGCGCGAGCGACTCCAGGAGCTCGGCGCGCGGCAGGCCCGCCGCCCGGGCGTCTCGGATGGCGCCGCAGACGGCGACGATCGACTCCTCGCCGTCGCCCAAAAGCACCGCGTCGAAGACCGGCGCCATCGGCTCGCAGTTCCAGGCGGATGGACCGCCCGCGAGGATGACGGGGTCGTCCTCGTCGCGCTCGGCGCTGGTGAGCGCTATGCCCGCGAGGTCGAGCGCCTCGATCACGTTCGTCCAGATGAGCTCATGGGCCAACGTGAAGCCCACGGCGTCGAAGGAGGCCAGGGGCGCCGCGCCCTCGAGCGAGAGCATCGGCACGCCGCGCTCGCGCATGAGGGAGGCCATGTCCTTCCAGGGGAGGTACGCGCGCTCGCAGCTCATTCCCGGCTGGGCGTTGACGACGTTGTAGAGGATGGCCATCCCGAGGTTCGGTTGCCCGACCTCGTAGACGTCGGCGTAGCACATACATAGGTGGAAGGGCCCGTCCTGGTCCTCGCAGGCGCCCCACTCGTGATCGAGATAACGGCTCGGGTGCTCCACGTGCGGCAGCAGCGGCTCGATGAGATGGAAGAGGTTCTCGCGCTCAGCCCTCACGGTGGCCTCCCTCGGTGCACGGGATGACGAGGTAATCGAGACCGCCGGACGGCCCGGGGCCGGAGGCGGCTGCCGGCCCCGAGAGCGCCGGCGCGGGGCCGACGGCGGGCTGCTGAGCGGCTGGCTTCCCGCCGGTGCCGCGGGAGAAGGCCTCGAAACGGCCCTGGACCGCCTTGGCGGTGGCCATGGTCCCGGCGTAGCCCATGCCGGCCCTGAGCGCCCACCCGAGCCCTGGCACGAGTCCCGCGACGGCACGGGCAATGCCCCGATAGGCGAGCCCGGCCCCCACGACGCCCGCGAGCTCGACGGCACGCGAAGGCGCCAGGCCGTTGCCGTAGGCGGCCGCGATGTCGAGGGCGAGCTTCGCCTGGCTCGCGCACATGACGGGGAAGTCGGAACCCGGGAAGAGAGGTATCGCGCCGATCGCCGCGTTCTCAGCGGCGCAGGCGGAGGCAAGCCTGGACACGACGGCGCCTCGGCAGAAAGCGAAGTTCGCCGCGAGCGCGATGGGGTTGCCGACATGCTGGGCGAGCCAGGGGGCGAGATTGGGGGCGAGCGCCGCCGGGCTCGAGGCGCCGATTACGCCGTAGAGACGCCGCGAGGCGTCGTCGAGCGCGAGGTCGGGCGCGTCGAGGACAGACTCGCACACGAAGGCGCAGGGGACTCCGCACGCGAGGTAGAAGCGGGCGAGCGGGCCCGCGCCGGGTTCCGAGGGGCCGCCGATGAGGACCGCGGCGTCGGGGTCGCCCGACGAGGCCGACGGCGCCTCCATCCCCATGACCTCGACGACGCCGCCCGGCCGCTCGGCCGAGAAGGCCTCCTTGGCGGCCAGCGCGAGGGCGCGGTCGCACCCCGCCCCAACATGGACGCGGACGCGGACCTCCCCGTCCATGGAGTCGAGCGCCTCCTTCCCGGAGGAGACGATGTCGAAGAGCCTCGAGGCCGAGAAGCCCGAGCCCTTCTTGCCGTTTCCCGATGCGCCGCTCGCTGCGCTCGCGCGACGTGCCATGCTCTACCCCTTCCGCGCTAGGCGGCCTTCTGGCGGTGGCGCCAGACCGACTGCACCATGCCCACGGCGAAGAGCTGCGTGACCATGGAGGATGAACCGAAACTGATGAAAGGCAAGGGAATGCCCGTGATGGGCATGATGCCGATGCACATCCCGATGTTCTCGAGGACCTGGAAGGTCCACATCCCGCAGCAACCGACGAGAACGAGCTTGCTGAACGGGTCGTCGATGCGCATCGCCAGCAGCAGCGTCGAGAGGATCATCCAAGCAAAGAGCCCGAGCAGGACGACGGACCCGACGAAGCCGAACTGCTCGGCGAAGAGCGCGAAGACGAAGTCGGTGTGGGCCTCCGGCAGAAATCCGTTGCCCGCCTGGGTCGCCTTGCCGACGCCCTTGCCCAGAAGGCCGCCGCTGCCGACGGCGATCTTCGCCTGGCGGAGGTTATAGCCGTCGCCGGTCGGGTCTATCGACTCGTCCAGGAAAACCATGAGGCGCTTGAGCTGGTACTGCTTGAGCAGGTGCGGCAGCCCGTCGACGGTCGAGGCCCAGATGACGACCGCGACCGTCCCCACGATGAGCGCGATGGTCAGGATGACCCATCGGCTCGGCGCGCCCGAGCAGATGATGATGACCGCGCCCGTGAAGAGGATGACGAGGCCCGTGCCGAGGTCGGTTACCACGAGCAGCCCCAGGGGCAGCAGCAGCGTCGCGCAAAGCTTGCAATAGTCGGCGAAGCGCTCGATCTTGCCGTTGTACTGGGCGCTAGCGCTTGCCATGAGAAAGATCGTGACGATTTTGGAGGGCTCGGAGGGCTGGAATCGGAAGTGGATGAGGGGAATCTGCACCCAGCCAGTCATGCCCTTTGCCGAGAAGCCGAGGCCCGGCAGATGGGGCATGACCATGAGGAGGCAGTCGACAACGAGCAGAGCGGTCGTCATGCCCGAGAGGGCGCGCACGTCGTAGCGCCAGACGAGAAGGGCGAGGACCGCTCCGAGGGCAATTCCGACCAGATGGCTCGAGAAGCGCGCCTCGGAGATGCTGAGCGACGCCGACCAGATGGTCACGACGCCTACGAGGACAAGCAGCAGCGCGGGGATGAGCTGGGAGAGATAGAGCTTGCCCAAAGGCCCCGTCTTGCCGGAGACCTTGGGAGCGGCGGAGCCGGCGACCTTCTCGCCGAGGCGGTCGAGAAGCCCGCCGCCCGTGCCGATGCCGGTCATTTCCTGTGCCATGTTTGCGCCTCCCCTAATCCTGCGTCGCCGACGACGCGTCGGTGGTCACCGTGTCGGGCTGCCCGTAGATGTAGCCGAACACGTCGCGGACGATGAGCATCGCCGTGGTCGAGCCCCACTCGCCGCCGTCGAAGTTCGAGGCGATGACGTACTTGGGGTCCTCGACCGGCGCGTAGGCGACCATCCAGCAGACGTTGCGGCCCACGGAGGTCTGCTCGCCGGTGCCGGTCTTCCCGCTCACGTTGACGTCCAGCGACGTCCAGTGCGCGGCCTGACTCTCGCTCTCGTCGTAGATGACGCCGTTCAGGCCATTCTCGATGATCGTGCGGTACTCCTCGCTCTCCTGTATGTCGAGTACCTGGGTCACGTTGTAGTCGATGACGGAGCCGTCGCCGATGCTGCTGCGAACGCTCTTGAGCACATGCGGCTTGTAGACGGGGCCGCGGTTGGCGATGCTTTCGTAGACCTGTGCCATCTGCAGGCAGGTGACGAGCATGTCGCCCTGGCCGATGGCGATGTTGCAGTAGTCGCCCGGGTGCCACTCGCGGTCGGCGTCGGAGCTCGTGGTGAAGTAGTTCCACTTCCACTCGGCGTCAGGCACGCGCCCCTCGGACTCGCTCGGCAGGTCGATGCCCGTTTTCGACCCCAGCCCGTACTCGCGGAATGTCTCCTGCATCCCTTCTTTGTTGTCGGAGTTCGAGAAGCCCTTGCCGATCTCATAGAAGACGACGTCGCACGACATCGTGATGCCGCCCTGCAGGTCAAGCCAGCCGTGGCCGTCCTTGTTGTAGCACCACATGCCGTAAGCCTCGCCGAAGCCGGTCCACCAGCCGGAGCAGCTGTAACCGGAATCCGTCGTCGTCACGCCGTTGTCGAGCGCGGCGAACGCGGTCAGCGGCTTGATGGTCGAGGCGGCCGGGTACTGGCCCGATATGGCGCGGTTGAGCAGCGGGTAGTTAGACGAGTCGCTCGTGAGGGAGTCCCAGTCAGACGTGGCGATGCCGCCGACGAAAATGGATGGCGAGAAGGTCGGCGCGCTCGCCATGGCGAGCACCTCTCCGTTTGTGCAGTCCAGGCACACGACCGAGCCGCCCACGGCGTCCTGGCCGCGCTCCTTCGCGTCGGCCATGACCTGGGCGAGGGCGTCCTCGGCGGCCTTCTGTATGCCGGAATCAATGGTGAGCACCACGTCGCTGCCGCTCTGGGGGTCGATGGTGGTCGAGGTGTCGAGGACGTTGCCGTTGGAGTCGACGTATACGGTCTGCTCCCCGCGGATTCCCTGAAGCACGCTCTCGTAGACCGACTCCACGCCCGCCTGGCCGACGACGTCGCCGCTCTGATAGCTCACGGCGGACTCATCCGACGATGAGGCCTCCAGCTGCTCGGAGGTCACGGTACCGGTGTAACCGACCACGTGGGCCGCAAGCGATCCCTGGGGATACGAGCGCTGCGAACGCTGCAGCACCTCGACGCCGTCGAAGATGGCCGGGTGCTCGCCGATATAGGCAACGACGCGGCGCGACACATCGGAGGAGACCGTGCGCTTGCTCTGTGCGCCCTCGGTCGTGTCGATGATCTTGCGGTAGACGGCCTGGCGCGGCATGCCTATGAGGTTGGCCAGGATCTGCATCTCGATCTCGTCGTCGGAGACATCGGAGTCCGCGACGACGGTAAGGCTGCTGCGGTTGGTGACTATCTCGGTGCCGTTGCGGTCGAGGATGCGCCCGCGCGGCGCGGCGGTCGTGACGGTGCGGGTGCGGTTGGACTCAGCCTGTTGGACGTACTCCTCGCTCGAAACCAGCTGCATGCTCCACAGCCTGCCGAGAAGCGCCACAAAGACGCCTCCCACGACCGCCCCGAGCCCCACCAGGCGAGAGGAGAACGTGTTCTCGGTGGAGTTGTCGGAGCCGCCCGCGGCCCGCGGCCCTCCACCGCCGATGTCGAGCGTGTAGGCCGCCTCGGAGCGCCCGAAGACGATGTAGAGGACGATAAGCGTGGCCGCCACGAGGGCGCACACGACTACGATGACGAGCGAGAGGTCCATTCAGCCGCCCCTAGAGTCCCTTGCGCGAGAAGTGCCCGCCCGAGAGGGTGGAGCTCGAGCGCACGCGGAAGAAGTAATAGGCGAACGGCAGGAACGCGACGATGGAGAGGAAGGTCGTGGGCACCGCACGGAAAACGACGGCGTCGACGACCGAGCTCGAGTTGCCGGTGAGGAGCATGGCCAGGCAGTACGCGAGCGTCGAGGCGAGGGCGGCGGCTGAGTACGCGACGACGCTCGCCGCGAAGTCTCCGGACATGCGGTTGCGTTGCTCGGACCCGAGGAAATACGAGGTCACCGTGAGCACGAAGGACATGAGGCCGATGGGGCCCGTCGTCGTGAGATCGAAGAAGAGCCCGGCGAGGAAGCCGCAGACAACGGCCTGGGACCCGCCGCGGGACAAGGCGATGCAGGCGGCGAACACCAGGGCGAAGTTGGCGCGCCCGTTGCCGAGCGCGATGTTGGGGGCGAGCGCGAGCTGCAGGACGGCGCACACGACCGCGAGGACAGCGAGCCCCTTGGTATCGTGGGTCTTATCGGAGATCTGCATCGCTCCCCCTTACTCCCCGTCCGCCGACGCATCCGCGCCTGCCGCGTCGTCCGTTGTCTGGTCCGTGGTCGAGTCGACGACCTTGGATGTGTCCTGGGCATCGGCGGCGCTGATGTCCTCGGCCGTGGCCTCCTGCCCCTCAGTGAGCGAGGTGATGACGAGGACCTCCTCGAAGTTCTCGGTCCCGGCGAACACCTCCACCGAGATCTGCAGATACAGCGAGCCGGCGGCCTTCTCGACGTTCGTCACCTTGCCGAGGGGCAGGCCCTTCGGGAAGACTCCGCCGAGGCCGCTCGTGACGACGACGTCGCCGACGCTGACCTCCTGGTCGGAAGCGATCATGTCGAGAGTAACCTGGCCCGTGGCGGAACCCTTCAGCATGCCCTGCGCGCGGCTCGACTGGACCATGGCCGACACCGAGGAGTTCTCGTCGGTGAGGAGACGGACCGTGGAGGAGGTGGCCCCGCACTCGACTATCTGCCCGATCACGCCGTTGGAGGCCATGACCGGCATGCCAACCGTGAGCCCCGAGGCGCTGCCGGAGTTGATGGTGACCGTCGAGGACCAGGAGTCGGTCGAAGAAGAGATGATCCTGGCACCGGTCGACTGCAGGCTGTAGCTGTCCTTGAGGTTGAGGAGGTCCTGCAGCCGCTTGGCCGTCTGTTCCGACTCCTCGAGCTCGGCGTTTCTCGCCTGGAGGCGCTCGTTCTCGGCCTTGAGGTCGGAGAGGCTCTCCTGGTCCGACGTCAGGTTCGCGAAGACGTTCCCGAGCCCCTGGAACGGGACGGAGGCAGTAGCGCCGATATAGCGCACCGGCGTCGTGACGACGGTGAAGGCGGAGCGTACCGCCTCGAAGGGGCTGCTCGACCCCATACGGCAGCTCACGGTGAACATGACAAGGGAGGCGACGCAGCAGACGATGAGATGCCGCCCCGAGCCTCCCTTCGAGTTCCGTCCGATGGTCGGGCCGCCTGGGCGGCCGAGTCCGGAATAGGCCACGCCTACTGACCTGTGCTCTGGACGAAGCCGCCGGTGAGGGCGTTGGCCTCGAGGACCTTCGCGCAACCGTTGACGACGTTCTCGAGAGCCGTGGGGCTCACGTTCACGGGAACGCCCGTCTCCTCACGGAGCCTGTGGTCGAGGCCGCGGAGAAGCCCGCCGCCGCCGGTGAGCAGGATGCCGTAGTACATGAGGTCGCTCGCGAGGTCGGGCGGGGTCACGTCAAGCGCGTCCTTGACGGCCTTCGTGACCTCGTCGAGCGGGCGGTCGAGCGCGCGGCGGATCTCCTCGGACTCGATGCGCACGGTCTTGGGCAGGCCGCTCATAACGTCGCGGCCGTTGACCTCGACGTCGAGCTCCTCGGCGAGGGGAGCCGCAGAGCCGACCTTGACCTTGATGTCCTCCGCGGTGCGCTCGCCGATGGAGAGGTTGTAGGCGTCGCGGACATGCTGCAGGATCGTTTGGTCGAACTCGTCGCCGGCGGTGCGGATGGACTGCGAGACGACGATGCCGCCC
>CAZEHG010000069.1:0-9404 GCA_964512475.1 uncultured Atopobium sp. | reverse complement strand
CGCGACATGATCGGCACCATGTGCATGACGC
Source organism: uncultured Atopobium sp. (assembly GCA_964512475.1). Classification (GTDB taxonomy): domain Bacteria; phylum Actinomycetota; class Coriobacteriia; order Coriobacteriales; family Atopobiaceae; genus Paratractidigestivibacter. The sequence continues at coordinate 9,373 of CAZEHG010000069.1, read as the reverse complement.
TCATCCTGGCGTTCGCGGGCACGGCCATAGCGGCGCTGCTCGTCATGGTGGCGTACGGCGCTCAGCTCGACACGCTGCTGGCCTCGGATTTCGTCGCGACGGAGCTGCTGCAGAGCTTCATCGGCGGCATGGCGGTCGTCCTCTCGGTGCCCATCACGGCGCTCGTCTCGTCCTGCGCCATCTGCGGGTTGCCGCAGGGGAGGGAAGAGGAGCCTTCGGCGGCCGGCCGCTAGCGGCTTGCTCGCGGGCGCCCCCGGTTTCGCGCTAGGATGTGACTACCTGTGACATGCCCTTGACCAGGAGGTCGCTATGGATAGAAACGACGCAGACGGAACCAGATTGATGCGCGGCACCGGCGGCGATCCCGCGGACCTGGGCGCCACCCGCGCCGCCCGGCCCGCGGACCTGGGCGCCACCCGCATCTCGGTCCCCGACATCGACGCGCCCGCGGACCTGGGCGCCACGCGCCTGGCGAGCCCCGGCGCCCCCGGCGACGAGACCGTCGCCTCCGCCCCGCCGACCTCGCTGATCGGCGCCGTCCCGACGACGCAGCTGCCGCGCGGCGCCGCGACCACGGTCCTTCCCGACGCCGCGCCCGCAGGCGACCAGGGCATCGACGGCATCGACGCCCTGGACAGCCCCTATGCGTCGCCGGTGAACCTCGCCGACCTCACGACCGCGCGGCGCCCGGTCGAGCTCCAGTCCCCGGTCAAGAGCACAAAGAAGAAGGGCCTGCCCATCTGGGGCGTCCTTATCATCCTCGCGCTCGTCCTCGGGGGCTTGGCCGTCGCGGCCTGGTACACCTACGACCAAGAGCTGTGGGGCGGGCGCACCGTGCCGCTCGTCGTCGGGCTCGACGAGGCGACGGCCACCTCAAAGCTCGAGGCGGCGGGTTTCTCGGTCGAGGTCTCCCAGACGCCCGCCGACGACGGCATCGGCACCGTGACGGCGTGCACCCCGGAGCCGGGCACGCGCTCCGACAACAAGCAGGCTCTTCTCACCGTCGCCGTCGCCCGAACGATTCCGCAGGTCATAGGGGTCACGCTCGAGGACGCGCAGAAAGCGCTTCTTGACATGGGGGCGACGAACATCCGCGTCCAGTCGGTTAACTCGGACGCGGAGAGCGGGACGGTGGTCGAGGTCTCGCCCGCCGAGGGCAGCGAGTTCAAGTCGGGCGACGAGGTGGTCCTCTCGGTCGCGGCGCCCTATGTGGTGCCGTCGGTCATGGGCCATGACGTCGACGCCGCCAAGGCCGCCGTCGAGAAGGCCGGCCTAACCGCGAACGTCACCTACGTCAAGTCCGACGCCGCTCACAACACCGTCGTCGCCTGCGACCCCGAGGCCGGGACGCAGGCGAGCGAGGGCGACGTCGTGGAGCTCCAGGTCTCGACGCCGTATCCCGAGGAGGTCACGGACCTGACCGCCTACTTCGATGCCACGTCCAAGGAGGTCGCGACCTACCTGGGCGACGAGAAGTACACCCTGGTCTACGGCTCGACGCTCTTCAACGGCGACGCGCACGCGGTCTACCGGGGCCAGGACGGCGACATGATCACCTTCTCGCCCAACCCCGAGACGGGCTCCTACGCGGGCGGGAAGACGGACGACGTCCTCGGCTCGGGCGCGCCCATCAGCGGCGTGCGCTACGTGTACGCATCAGGGGCCGCCCCTGCCGGCGGCACGTCCGAGACGGTCTCCGGCGTCAAGGCGGTCATGGAGGCCTGCGGCCTCTCCGGCCTCAAGGAGACCGCCACCGAGCAGGACCTCGCCGGCCTCGGCGTCCTGGCCCAGAGCCAAGGCGGCGGCACGGCCGGCTCCTCGCAGACGCAGACGGACGACCGGGTGCAGACGGACGGTCACCACTTTATCTGCGGCTATGGCGAGACGGACCAGTATTCCTGGGCCGTGGTCATCGGCGGGCCCGAGGGCGTGACGAACGTCGTGGTGCTCGTCTGCCCGCGCAGCCACTTCAGCGGCGGCGTCGACCTCTCCGCCTACGACAACAGCCCGGCCGAGTACATCGGCTACGTGAGCGTTTACGACGGCCAGGTCTCCACGCAGAAGGGAGACGGGAATGCCCAGTAGCTCTTCGCGGGACGCGGGCCCGCAGGCGGGCAACGGCGCTCAGCTCAAGGCCGCTGCTGATGGCGGTGCCGGCGCCCTCGCCGGTGCCCTCGCCGGTGCCCTCAGCGCCGAGGAGAAGGCGAACAGGGAGTTCGTCCGCGCCGAGAACGAGGACGACGACGGCTACGACCCGTATTCCGATCGCCGGCCGGCGCCGGAGCCGCTTTTCGAGCGCGACCCCTGGGGCTGAGCGCGGCGAGCGCGCCGCTCGTCTCATCCGGGCGACATAGACAATGAGAAGAAGGACGCGGCTCGCGTTGAGCCGCGCCCTTCTTTCCAGGCGTTTATCCGATGGAGGCGGCGCCCCAGTTAGTCTGCATGTAGTGCCAGACGAAGTAGACGACGACGGCCAGAATAGCGATGATGGCCACAAGCGCGAGGAACGTCTTTATGTTCGACTTCCGCTCGCGCTTGACGAAGATGTCGCGGCGGCCCTTGGGAATCTCGAGGTACTGGCCGTACTGCAGGTCGCGACGGAGCTTGTCGGCGTCGGAGCGCGAGCGGCGATACGAGCCCCCGCTCATGATCGAGCCGCGGTTGGTGTAACCGGAGTCGTGAGCGATGCGGGCGGGTGCCTCGTCCCCGTCGTCGAGGCCGTTCAAGGTTCCGACGCTGCGGTGAGCGGGCCGTTGGCGCACATACGGCACGGCCTGTTGATGGGCGGGGGCGCCGGTCTCTGCCTGCGCGCTCGGCGCGCCGGGGACGTCGTCGGTAACGTTTTGATTGTCCATAAGGGAACTCTCTGGAATAGGGTGCACGGCAATCTCGAACATTCTAACGCAGCGCGCCGGCGGGCTCCTGAATACGGCCATTATTCATAGGACTGAACTAAAGATGAGGCACGCGGCGGCGCGGTTCTTATTGGCGTGTCATATCTAAGTCGATAACGCTTAGATATGATGAGTATATGTCGCTAAGAAAATCTGAGATTTACTGTTTAGTGTCGCGGGATTCGGGCATAACTAACTACGTAACGAGGGGCGTCGAGGGTTCAGGGCGCCCAATCAATCACAAAGGAGTGGTTACTATGGCAAGCATGGTTCCTTACGATCGTTTCTCCCGCAGCCTCCGCACGTGGCCGTTCGACGCTTTCGACGGCTTCTTCGACGCGCCGCTGGCTACCCTTTCCAAGGACGCCGGCTTCAAGATGGACGTCGAGGATGCCGGCGAGAAGTACGTCGTCTTGGCTGAGCTGCCGGGCGTGAAGCGCGAGGAGATCGATGTCGAGCTCAACGAGGGTCGTCTTTCCGTCTCCGTCGAGCACAAGGAGAGCGACGAGCAGAAGGGCAAGAACTACCTGTACAAGGAGACCGGCGAGTGGAGCGCCACGCGCGGCGTCTACCTTAAGGACGCGGCCACGGCCGGCCTGACCGCCAAGTTCGACGGCGGCGTGCTCACCATCAACGTCCCCAAGCAGGACCAGAAGGCCAACGTCACGAAGATCTCCATCGACTAGTCCTCGCTGGGCAGCGGGTACCCGCTGCGGCGGCCGGCAAAGGGTTGCCGGCTCAGCGGTCGGGATACAGGTTGCGCCGACGCGCCCCGTGCGCGCCGGCGCTTCTTTGTGATATGGCGACTTGAAAACCCTGACGGGATCGCGGCAGACGTCATGAGGCCAAATCGGGGCCGGAACGCCCGTCACGGTCCCGCCAGGCTTTTCAGTGATTCAAAGCGCGGCCCGTCCCGTCCTCGCGGCCGGCAAGGACCGCGCCTACCACACCGTTATCGGCCAGTCTTGCGCGGCGGCGCAGATGGAAAGAAGCCCGTCGGGCGTGCGCGCCTCGGTCCAGACGTCGTCCGCCGCGACGGCGCCGACTGCTTCGGCGAGCGCGCGCACGCAGACGCTCGGCCGGTTGTTCTCCTGCGAGAGGTGCATGGCCACGACCGTCTCGGTGTCCTCGTCGACGAGGTCGCGCATCGCCTCGGCGGCCTGTTCGTTGGACAGGTGGCCCTTCTCGCCGCCGACGCGCGCCTTGAGGTAGGCGGGGTAGGGGCCGGAGGCGAGCATCTTGGCGTCGTGGTTCGACTCGAGCGCGAGGATGCGCGCGCCGAAGAGGAGGTCGAGGGCCTCGGGCGTGAGCGCGCCGGTGTCCGTGCAGTAGCCGACGGCGTCTTCGTCCGTCTCGAAGCGGAAGCACATGGGGTCGGCGACGTCGTGCGAGGTCGGGAAGGCGCGCACGTGCATGCCGGCGAGGTCGAGCTCGCACGAGTGGTCGACGATGGTGAAGGCGAGGCCCGTCAGGTCCTTGCGCGCGCCCACAGTGCCTGCCGTGGCAAAGAGCGGCCCGTCGAAGCGCTTGGCGAAGACCGGCAGCCCGCGGGTGTGGTCGCCGTGCTCGTGGGTAAGAAGCACTGCGCGCACGCGGCCGAGGTCGAGCCCCAGCTCGACGGCCCTTCTTGCCAGCTCGCGGTTCGAGATGCCGCAGTCCACGAGGACGAAGCCGCCGGGGCCTTCCACCAGGGTCGCGTTGCCCTTCGAGCCGCTTGCGAGCACGTGCAGGTGAATCTGCGGGTACATCCAGGTCCTCTCGTTGCCGTAAACTTCCAACAGCAAAGGGTACACGTTGGGGGAGGCGAGCATGCCGAGCGTTTCGCGCCGATACGCAACCGCGCAGCCGCGGTTCGAGCGTCCGAGCGGGCAAGAGGACGAGGAGCTGCGTGCCCCGGTGGTGCTCATGGTCTCGGGTGGCGCGGACTCCACGGCCCTGCTGGTGCTGGCCGCCACCTCGGCGCTCGACATCGACGACGGGCGCGGACCGGCGCGCATCGCCCGGGAGCGCCTGCACGTCCTGCACGTGAACCACCAGCTCAGGGGTATCGACGCCGAGGAGGACGAGGAGTTCGTCCGCGGCATTGCGCAGGATTTCGGCATTCCGTGCGACGTCCGGCGCGTGGACGTGACGGAGCTTGCGGCCCAGACCGACGGCAATGTGGAGAACGCTGGCCGCGTCGCGCGCTATGCCGCGGCGGTCGAGCTCGCCAACGAGCTCTGCGCGGAGGTCGGGTGCAGCCGCTCGGCCGCGCGCATCCTCACTGCGCATACCGCCGACGACCGCGCCGAGACTTTCTTCATGAACGCCATCCGCGGAACCGGCGCGGCGGGGCTCTCGTCCATCCCGCGGCGCCGCAACCGCATCGTGCGGCCGCTGCTCGACCGCACCCATGACGAGCTGTGCGAGCTCCTGCGCATGCGCGGCATCGTCTGGCGCGAGGACGCGACCAACGCCGATACCCGCTACCTGCGCGCCTTCGTCCGCCACGAGGTCCTGCCTGTGGCGAAGAGGCGCAACGAGCGGCTGGCGGCGAGCCTGGCGAACACCTGCGACATCCTCTCGGACGAGGACGCCTACCTGACGGCGGTGGCGGCTCGGACGCGGCGCGACCTCACGCGGCGCGCCGACGAGGGGCTCGTCGCGCTCGACGCCGCGCGGCTCGCGGCCATGGAGGTGGCCATCGCTCGGCGCGTCGTGCGCGCGGCGATCCTCGAGGTGTGCCCGGAGGCCCGGCTCGAGGCGCGACATATAGCCGCCGTGCTGCGGCTCGTCGCGGCGCGGGAGGGCTCGGCGACCATCCCTATGGGCGTTGACGCTCGTGTGGAGCACGGGTTGCTCGTGCTGCGCGCCCGCATCGCCGATGCCTGCGCGACGGACGCCTGGCTCGAGGTGCCCGGCGAGCTCAGGCTGCCGAACGGCCACATGCTCACTGCCCGCCTGCGGCCCGCGCCCGAGGCGACCGACGTCCCCGCGTTCGCGCGGGCCCACGGTCTTGAGTGGGCGGGGGAGTCGGTGCTGTTGGACTCGGCGGCATGCGGGGTCGACGCCACGAGCGGAGGGCGTCTGTGGGTCGACGGCCCGCATGCGGGCGACGTGCTGTGCCCCCTGGGCATGCACGGCCAGTCGAAGAAGCTCTCCGACCTGCTCAACTCCGCGCGCGTTCCCGCTGCCGAGCGCGCCGGTGTCCCCGTTGTGCGCACCGGACCGTCGGGAAGCATCGTCTGGGTCGCCGGTATCCGTGCCGACGAGCGCTGCCGCTGCGTTCCCGGGACGCGGATACTGCTGGAGCTCACGCTTTCGGAAGCCGAGGGCGCTGTTTCCGCCCGCTAGCGGGGCGCGCGGACGGCGTTTTGCCTTCCCCGAAGGACATGTCGGCGCCCTGCGCGGCCGCCTGCGGCATAAACTCTGACTTTTTGCACTTTAAAACTCGATTCGCTGAGTAGCCCTTGGGTTGAGCATGCTTGTCAACTGGGCAAATACCCGTATCCGCCGCATGGCTACTTCCAGCGATGAATTTTAAAGTGTAAAAAGTCAGAGTTTGCAACGCTGCACCCGCCGCACCCGCCGCGTTGCGGCTGGGGTGCCGGCGCGCCGCGGCCGGAACGGCGCCGCGCGCCTGCGTTAATTCATGGCCGGTGTCCTTGCCCGCGTCCTCGCGGTGTATCCTAATGACCTGTATTGCCTCAGGCCGGGACCGCCCTCGGCGTGAGGCCACCCGCGCAAGCTATCCCAGGAAGGGGACGCTCATGGAGGCGCTGCACCCGGACGTTTCGGCAATCGTGCTCAGCGAACAGGACATCAAAGACATCGTGACCCGCATGGGCGACGCGATCACCGCCGACTACAAAGAGAAGAACCCGCTGGTCGTGGCCGTGCTCAAGGGCGCGGTTGTTTTCACAGCCGACATCATGCGCGCCATCAAGTGCCCCATCGCCGTCGACTTCATGGCCGTCTCCAGCTACGGCGACGGCGTCAAGAGCTCCGGCGTCGTGCGCATCGTCAAGGACCTCGACACCAAGATCGAGGGCCGCGACGTGCTCATCGTCGAGGACATCCTGGACTCCGGCCTCACCCTTTCTTACCTGATCCGCATGCTCGAGGCCCGCGGCGCCAAGTCCGTCAACGTTGCCGCCTTCCTCGTCAAGGACGTCGTCGGCAAGAAGCCCGCGGTCGACCCCCAGTACGTCGGCTCGCACGTGCCCGATGAGTTCATCGTGGGCTACGGCCTCGACTTCGCCGAGCGTTACCGCAACCTGCCCTACATCGGCATCCTCAAGCCCGAGGTTTATTCCTGATCCAAGAGTCAAGGCGAGAAGGGTCCCCAAGGCCCTTCTCGCTCGCGTTTTAGCAAGGAGCACCGCCTTTGTCTGACAAGCCCGAAAAGCCCGAGAAGCCCGGCAGGTCCGGCAAGCCCGACTTCGACCAGCTGCCCCTGCCCGACGGCCCCAACGGCAAGAATCCCTACGGCGCCGCGCTGATCGTCGTGATCGCCATCGCGATGTATCTCATCTTCACGATGGGCGGCAACCCGTTCACGGCGCAGACCCAGACCGATACCATCGCCACCAACGAGTTCGTCACGGCGATGAACGAGGGCCGTATCAAAAACGTGACCTACAAGACCTCTGACGGTTCCGCGACCGGCGAGTATTGGCACGCCGGCTCCGGCAAGGACGACAAAGACCTGGTCAAGTTCAAGACGTACTACATCGGCTCCGACTCGCTCCAGGAGCTCATGGCGGCCCACTCCGACGTCACCTTCACCATCGACACCAACGACGGCTCGCTGCTGCAGACCATCCTGGTCAGCGTCGTGCCCACTCTGCTGCTCCTGGGCGTCTTCGTCTTCTACATGCGCCGCATCGGCGACCAGAACGGCCGCGCCATGCAGTTCGGCAAGACCAAGGCCAAGATGAACGCCGAGGAGCGTCCCAAGGTCAAGTTCGGCGACGTCGCCGGCATCGACGAGGCGGTCGAGGAGCTGCAGGAGGTCCGCGAATTCCTCTCCGAGCCCGAGCGCTACCGCCGTATGGGCGCAAAGATCCCGCGCGGCGTGCTGCTCGTCGGCCCTCCGGGCACGGGCAAGACGCTGCTGGCCAAGGCCGTCGCTGGCGAGGCGGGCGTGCCGTTCTTCTCCATCTCCGGCTCCGACTTCGTCGAGATGTTCGTCGGCGTCGGCGCCTCCCGCGTCCGCGACCTCTTCAAGCAGGCCAAGGAAGCGGCGCCCTGCATCGTCTTCATCGACGAGATCGACGCCGTCGGCCGCCAGCGCGGCGCCGGTGTCGGCGGAGGCCACGACGAGCGCGAGCAGACCTTGAACCAGCTGCTCGTCGAGATGGACGGCTTCGAGGAGAACTCCGCCGTCATCCTTATCGCCGCCACCAACCGCCCGGACATCCTCGACCCCGCCCTGCTGCGCCCCGGCCGCTTCGACCGCCGCGTCACGGTGGACCGCCCGGACGTGAAGGGCCGCGAGCAGATCCTGCGCGTCCACGCCGCCAACAAGCCCTTCGCCGAGTCCGTCGACTTCGGCCGCCTGGCCAAGCTCACGCCGGGCTTTACCGGCGCCGACCTGGCCAACCTCTGCAACGAGGCCGCGCTTCTCGCCGCGCGTCGCCGCCGCGCCGCTATCGGCTCCGATGAGGTCGAGGAGGCCATGGAGCGCGTGATGGCCGGCCCCGAGCGCAAGAGCCGCGTGATCACCGAGAAGGAGCGCACCACAATCGCGTATCACGAGGGCGGTCACGCTCTGGTGGGCCACATCCTCGAGAACTCCGACCCGGTGCACAAGATCTCGATCATCGCGCGCGGCCAGGCGCTCGGCTACACCATGCAGGTGCCCGACGAGGACCGCTTCCTGAAGACGCGCGAGGGCATGCTCGACGAGATCGCCGTGCTGCTCGGCGGGCGCACCGCGGAGGAGCTGTTCTGCAGCGACATCACCACCGGCGCGAGCAACGACCTTGAGCGCGCGACGAAGATCGCCCGCGAGATGGTCACCCGCTACGGCATGAGCGAGGAGCTGGGCACCCAGGTCTTCGGCGAGGCGCAGCACGAGGTCTTCCTCGGGCGCGACTATGCGCAGAAGAACGACTTCTCGGCCGAGACGGCCAAGCGCATTGACGACGAGGTCGAGCGCATCATGCGCGAGGCCCACGACCGCGCGCGGCAGGTCCTCGACGCCCGTCGCGACCAGATGGACACCATGGCCCGCGTGCTCCTGGAGCGCGAGACCGTCGAGGGGGACGCCGTTGCCGCGCTTCTCGACGGGACGTGGGACGAGTACGTGGCCTCGCAGGCGGGCCAGAATCAGTAGGCAAGAGAACAGCGAGCAGGTAAGGAGACCCGCATGAGCATCAACGAGAAGAGCTACGCGTACGGGGCGTCGAAGTCGTCCATCCGCGAGATCGCGGCGTACGGAGCCGCGCGCAAGGCCCAGATCGGCGCCGAGAACGTCTTCGACTTCAGCCTCGGCA
>CAZEHG010000068.1:0-9476 GCA_964512475.1 uncultured Atopobium sp. | reverse complement strand
TTGTCCGGATTGAACCACTTAACAGTACCCTGAGCCATGTCGTGCCTTTCGTTCTCGGCCCCGCGGGGCCAAATGCTGCGCCCCGGGTAGGGCGCGATACCTTTATGGCGAATCGCCACTTGCTTATGGTACCCCGAAAAGGCCGTTCCCGAGCCGAGAAACCCGCATAGCCGGTATTGCGCCGTTCGCGGACGTCCCTCCCCGGGTGAGCGGTCGGGAGAGCCGCGCGGGCGACCCCGCCTTGCCGAGACGTCCGCGGCCCCCCTGGACCTCGTCCTCGGCGCCTCACCCGCTGGCGTTACGCGTGCGCGGGCTCCTCGGGGACCACGGCGCGCTTGACGCGCTTGACGAAGCGGCCCAGCCCCTCGTGCTTGATCGTCGACCCCGTCATCTTGACCAGGTGCGCCCACCAGGCGGGGTAGTCGATCTTCGGCTTGGGGAGCCCCAGCACGTCGCAGAAGAACTTCTTGCGGTGCGGCGCGAGGTCGGGGATGGAGAGCACGAGCTCGGGGTCCATCTGCTCAAAGCACTTCTTCACGCGCTCCTGCACGTTGGGGTTGTCCCAGCCGTCGTCGGAAATGGCGCCGAAGCTGTAGTTGACGCCGCGCTGGTAGTGCGCGCGCAGGATGCGCGGGTCGGTCACGTTCAAGCGCTTGAGGATGGCGAGCATGTCGTCCCAGCGGTCGAACGGGCGCACTACGGCCTCGACCGTCTTGTGGTTCTTCGTCGAGCCGGGCAGGTCGCAGCGGTAGTTGTAGTACGGCTTGTCCAGGTAGACGATGGCCTTGGCCTGGCACATGGTCTCGATGAGGAAGGGGTTGTCCGCCCACCCGGCGCCCGGGTACTCGGGGAAGCAGATCTTGTGCTCGTCGAGGAAGCCCTTGCGGTAGATGGCAGACCAGATGGACGGATGCATGCTGATGAGCTTGGGCTCGTCGCCCACGGTGATGGGCGCGGTCGACGTGGGGATCTCGCCCAGCATCGTGGAGGGGTAGGGTGCCATCTTCTTCGGGTCGTCCCAGTAGCGGATATCGGTCCAGGGGGTCTTCACGATGTCGATCTGCTGCTCGAAGCCTTCGGCGAAGGAGAGCATGTCCTCGTACATGGTCGGCTCGATCCAGTCGTCCGGCTCGATGACGGAGACCCAGTCGCCCTTGGCGAGACGCAGGCCCATGTTGCAGCCCTGGCCGTAACCGCCGTTGGCCTTGTCGACGAGGACGACGCGGGGATCCTTGGCCGCGTGGGCGCGGATGATGTCGGGGCTCGAGTCGGTCGAGCCGTCGTTGATGCACAGGACCTCGATGTTCCTGTGCGTCTGCGCCTCGATGGAGTCGAGGCACTGGTCGAGGTACTTCTCGACGTTGTAGATAGGGACGATGACCGAAACCAGAGACTGGGAGTCGCCGTGCATGGATAACCCTCCTGAGTACAGCTGCGTGACGTGCGCGTTATCTTCAATATCTTAGCCCATGCCCGCCGCGTCATAGAGCGCGGCGCCGGCGGGGTCTGCGTCGGCGTCGGCGCAGGCGACGAGAAGGGCCGAGGCGACGGTCCCGGCGGCGAGGGCAAGAAGGGCCGAGGCGGCGGGCAAGAGTGCCGAGGCGACGCCGGCGGCGGCGAGAAGGCCCCCGGCAGCCTAGAACTCAGCGAAACGCGGCTCGAGCGCACGCGCCAGGTCCTCCCCGTTGGCAGCCTCGCGCATCGCGGCGAGGAACCGCCCCTCGTCGCCTGCGCGAAAAGCGCAGGTGAGCTGGACGTCCTCAAGGAAGAGGGATTCCGCCACGTGCCCTCCCGCGTCGGCGACCATGCGCGACGCGCGGTCGTAGAACGAGTAGGGGACCTGCACGACCACGGGTGTCACGAGCGTCATCTCGACGACGTCTCCGGCCTCGCGCGCGGCGGCCACGGCCCGCTGTGCCGCGGCCGTGTAGGCGCGCACGAGGCCGCCGGGGCCGAGCAGGGTGCCCCCGAAGTAGCGCGTCACGACGCAACATACGTCGGCCAGCCCCTCCGCGCGAAGGACCTCGAGCGTCGGCATACCGGACGTGCGCGAGGGCTCCCCGTCGTCGGAGCAGCGCTCGCGGCCGTCGGCCAGAATCCAGGCGGGGACGTTGTGACGGGCGTCGCGGTGGCGCGAACGCACCTCCGCTATGAACTCGTCGGCCTCGGCCTCGGAGCCCACATGCGCGAGCTGCGCGATAAAGCGGCTGCGCCGGTCCTCGAACTCGCCTGACGCCTCCGCGCCCGAGCGAAGCGTCAGGTACCCGCGCTCCCCCACGGCTACGCCGCCGCCCTGGTGCTCAGCAAGATATCGCCCGCGGCGACGTTGCCCTCACAGGCGGGCACGACGCGGCCGCATTCGTCGGTGTTCGTGACGGTGACGATGACCGTGTCGTCGAGCCCGCATCCGTGGATGAGCTCGGCGTCGAAGGCGATAAGGGCCTCCCCCGCACGGACCCGGTCCCCTTTGCCCACGTAGAGATGGAAGCCGCGGCCCCGAAGGCTCACCGTGTCGACGCCCACGTGGAGAAGCACCTCGGCGCCGTCGTCGGCCTTGATGGCGACGGCGTGCTTGCTGCTGACCACCGCGGTCACCAAACCGCTCGCGGGGGCATAGGCGACGTCGCCGCGCGGCTCTATGGCGAGCCCCTCGCCGAGCATCCCCTGGGCGAAGACCGGGTCGGCGACTTCGGACAGCGCGACCACGCGCCCCGAGACGGGCGCGCAGATGGAACCGGGCTTCTCCTCGGCGACGACGGCGTCTGGCCGGCCAGGCGCAAAAAGAGTATCGAGCAGGCCCACGGCACACCTTCCAGGGACCGCGGCGCGCGGCCCATAGCTCAAGCAAAAACGCCGATATTATAGCAATTCTGTGTGACGCTCCCCGCGTCGCAGGCCCCGTTTTCGCGCCCCGGAGCCCTTGATGGTAGAATCGCTGACGCGAGGTGGGCCAGGCGACCGCGGGCGCGAGCAATCGCGCATGAGGAAAGTCCGGGCTCCACAGGGCAGGATGCTGGCTAACGGCCAGGCGGGGTAACCCGACGGAAAGCGCCGCAGAAAAGAAGACTCCCACTGGCGGGTTCGCCCGTTAAGGGAAAAGCTGAAACGGTGGTGTAAGAGACCACCAGCGTCGTGGCAACACGGCGGCTTGGCAAGCCCCATCCGGAGCAAACGCAAATAGGAGCGCCATGGTGTGGCCCGCACCGCGCTCGGGTTGCGCGCTCGAGGATATCGGCAACGATGTCCCTAGATAAATGGCCGCCCACGACAGAACCCGGCTTATAGGCCCGCCTCGCATCTCCTGTCCCATGCGTTGAGCGAATCACGGCACCAGCAAGAAGGCCGTTCCGTCACCCCGATTCTCGCGGCGTTCTGGGCGGAAAGGGCCTGCTGCCCGACGCCTTATACCCCCCTATCGTCGCGCGCGAAGCGCGCGCCTTGACGGGAAGAAGCGCGGCTGACCTGTCTGCGAACATGCGCGCACGAACTGGCCTGGGGCTGGGGAAAGCTCCCAACGGGCGCCCCGGCAGCCCCGGCGACTTCGTCACCGGGGCCGACTGCGAGGGGCTAGGCCTCGGCTACGGAGGCGCTGCGTTTCTTCCAGTGGTAGGCGGTGTAGACGATCACGGGAAGATAGGTGACGACGGCCCCCACCAGGCTCGTGGTGCCGACGACCGGGGTGTGGTCGATCACGAAGGACTGGGCCTGGAGCGCGGTGCCGACCTGGTTGATGACGGCGAAGCTCATGAAGTTGTTGACCCAATGGATCGCGCATCCCGGCATAAGGTCGCCGAAAACGAGGTCGGCCATGTACATAAGGAAGCCGACAAAGAAATAATAGAAGCAGCTGGCGGCGATATCGGCGACGTTGGCCTGGGAAGTCACCTCGGGGTTGGCGATGTGGCCCAACATGAAGACCGCGCTGATCACAAAGGCGGCGATGAGGCTGCGAGAGCACACGCGGATCTTGTTGCCGCAGGCCCAGCGCAGGGCGACGCCGCGGAAGACGAGCTCCTCCCAGGTGGTCTGCACCCACGTGAAGGCGAGCGCGAGGATGAGGTTGACAAGGATCACCGTGACGTCGGCGTCGTTGAGGGTAAGGTTCCTGCCGAAGTCGCTGAACAGGAAAGCGCCGATGAGAAAGCCGGCGGCATAGAGGGCGCCGATGACGACGGTCTGGCGCCAATCGATCATCTTGCCCTCGCCGACGAGGAAGTCACGCAGCGTGGTCTTGCAGATGGTGCGCAAGAAAAGCATGAAGAACAGGAACAGACTGGCAAAGGCGATGTAGGTGGTGAGGGTGTCGGTCAGCCAGGCCCATTCGCCCCCGATGTTCATCACCTGGAGGACGACGCCGAAGACCGCGGCCACAAGATAGCCCAAGGCAATGTCGACGACCACGAGGCCGACCCATTTCTTGAGAGAGATTTCGTCGAGCGAGAGACGCTGCTTCTTCTCAGACAATCGGATTCCTTTCTGAGCCGCGCAGGCGGGCACGCCGCCGATGGCAAAGCCGTGCCCGCGTGCCCTTAGCAGGCAAAGCGTGCAAGTCTGGCACAAAGCCGCGCGGGGAATGTAAACGATTGCGCGGTACCGGCGCACGGCCCGCCCGGCGACGGCCCCGGCCGCTTCGCGGCAGGGGCTCGGGCAGGCACAGGCTCCGGCGCAGGCACCCGCGTGTTAGTCCAGGTCGCCGAAGTCGCCGAAGCCGGAGACGGTGGCCTGCGCCGGGGCGACGGGCGTCGGGGCCGAGACGGGCATGGCGGCGGAGGTCACGTCGTTATGGGTCGTGCCGTTGGAGCCGGAAAGGCTCGTGCCGAGCGAGGCCTGCGCGGGGAAGACGCTCTCGGCGTCGTCCATGAAGTGCTGCAGGAGCTTCTTGTACTCGGTGCGGAACTCCTCGCGGGAGGCCTTCAGGCGGTCGATCTCGTCGAGCTCGTTCTGCTTCTCGGCCAGGGCCTGGCGGATGACCTCGCGGGCCTTCTGGTCGGCGTCGTTGCGGATGCTCTCGGCGTTGGCGCGCGCGTCCTCGACGAGCTTGTCGGCGGACTGCTGGGCGACGATGAGGACCTGCGAAATCTGGTGCTCGGTGGGCGTCGGGCCGGCCTGGACCGGCTCGGGGGCGGGGGCGACGACGGTCGCGGAGGGCATGGAGGCCCTGCTCTCGAGCTCGGAAACCTGCGCCTGGGAGGCGGCGAGCTGCTGCTCGGTGTTGGTCAGGCGGCCCTTGAGGTCCGCAATCTTCTGGAGCATGGCGTCGACCTCAGAGGACAGCTGCTCAAGGAAGGCGTCCACCTCCTCGGTGTCGTAGCCGTGCTTGGAGGGAGAGAAAGTCTGCTGCTCGATGTCTGCCGGTGTGATTGCCATGCTTGTTCCCTTTCGTCTGGCGGAGGCGGGGCACCCGGCCCCTGCGTACGCTCCTAGAAAATGATACTCAAAAGCAGCCGTTCAATCAGCTGTAGCGCGAAGATAGCCACAATAGGAGAAAAATCGATGCCGCCGAAAGGCGGTATGAAGCGGCGGAAAACCCCGATGAAGGGCTCCACGATGACGCCGAGCGCGTCGCGGAAGGCGTCGAGGCCGCCCTTGCCGGAGCCGCGCGGGACCCAGCTCATGAGGCACCAGACGACGATGAGGAACTCATAGACGTTGAAGAGCCTCACGACAAGGTTGTAGAGGGAATACGCGCTCATCTACCTCCCCTACTTTCCGGCGGCGAGCTCGGCGGCGCGGGCGAGGGCCGCGTCGACGGCGGCGAAGGACCCTTCGAAGAGCATCGGCTCCAGCTCGTAGAGCGCGGCCGCCGTGGTGCCACCGGGGCTCGTGACCTTCTCGGCGTAGGCGCGGGGATGCTCCCCGCCCGCGAGCAGCTGCTCGGCGCAGCCGCGCATGGTGGCCTCGAGGAGCTCGCGGCAGGCGGCCGAGGGCATGCCCGCCTTGACGCCCGCACGGGTGAGCGTGTCGACGAACATCGCGAAGAAGGCCGGGGCCGTGCCGACCACGGCGCCCTCGACCTCGAGCTGGTCCTCGCGCATGACGGCGGCCGAGCCGAGCGCGGCGAAGATGTCGCGGGCGAGCTCGACGTCAGCCTCGGAGGCGGTGGCCCCGCCCGCGACGGCGGAGGCGCCCGAGAGCACCTGGACGCAGAGGTTGGGCATCACGCGCACGACGCGGGACCCGGGCAGGGCCGACTCGATGGCCGCGATGGGCACCCCGGCCGCTATCGAGACCACGAGCCTGCCCGCGAGAGCGGCCTCGTGCTCGGCCATGACCGCGGGCAGGACCTGCGGCTTGACCGCGAGGATGACCACGTCGGGCGCTTGCGCGAGCATGGGCGCCGCGTCGTCGAAGGTGCGGATGCCCTTCTCGGCCAGGGGTGCGCAGCCGTGGCCGCGGTGACCCGCGACGAGGATGCACGAGGGCTCCCAGGCGCCCGCCTCGACGAGGCCCGACGAGATGGCCGAGCCCATGGAGCCCGCGCCGATGATGCCGATTCTGAGGTCGCTTCTTGCCAAGGTGTCGGCTCCTTATCGTTCCAGGTCGCCGTCGGCGACGAGCTTGTTGATATCGGTGGCGGTGAGCTGGACGCCGGCGGGCAGGACTGCGAAGCAGCGGTCGCCGAGCTCGGAGACCTCGCCGTCGATGCCCATCGAGAACCCGAACGAGAAATCCAGGATGCGCTTCGCGACGTCGATGTTCGTGTTGCGGAAGACGAGCACGACCGGCTGGTTCGTGCGCACGCGGCGCACGACGGTCTGCACGTCGTCGTAGCTGACGGGGCGAAGCACGTAGGGGGGTAGCTGGCCCGTGACGACCGGGCGGCGGGCGGAGCCGCCGAACTCGGGGGCCGAGACGGGCGCCGGGGCGGTCGGGCTCGCGTAGCCGCCGCGCGGGATGGCGCTCGTCTCCTGCGTGTCGTAGCTCGACCGGGCGGGCGACGGGATGCCGATGGGTACCTGCGAAGCGACCGGGCGGCCGGAGCGCGTATAGACCGAGACGCTCTCGGCCTCGGGGCGCGAGGTGTTGCCGAGCAGCCTCGGCGCGCTGCCGCCGTCGCGGCGACGCTGGTCAGGGGCGTAGCCGGCCGAGTCGTCCTCGTAGTAGTCCTCGTCGTCGTAGTAGTCGTCCGCGCCGCCGTTGCCGACGAAGCGATCCCTGATGCTGTCGAGAAAGCCCATGTTCCTCTCACTTTCACGCGGCGCCGCGGGAGGGCGGCGCAGCCGTCAGTTGCCTATGATGCCCGTCTACGCGAGGGCGTATGCGGGGTCGAACACGATGCGCCCGAGCCTCACGAGGGTGGAGCCCTCCTCCACGGCGACCTCGAAGTCGTCGCTCATGCCGCAGGAGAGCACGGGGAGCTCGAGGCCTGTCCTCCCCTCAAGCTCGCGGGCGAGCTCTCGCAGGCCCGAGAAAGAGCGCCGTGCCTCGTCGGCGTCGCCGCGCGGCGCCATGGTCATGAGCCCGCGGACGCGGATCGCCGGCAGGGCGGCCAGGCCCTCGGCGGCGGCGCGCGCCTCGTCGGGAGAGAATCCCGACTTGGACCCCTCACCGGAGACGTTGACCTCCAGGAGGCAGTCCTGGACGATGCCCCGCGCCTCGCAGCGCGACGACACCGCGGCCGCAAGCTCGGCCGAGCTCACGGAGTGCAGGAGCGTGGCTTTGCCGATGACCTGGTTGATCTTGTTCTTCTGGAGATTGCCGATGGCGTCGAAGCGCGCGCCGGCCATCTCGGGCAGGGCCTCGCCCTCGACGAAGGCGAGCTTGCGGGTGAGCTCCTGTGGCCGGTTCTCGGCGAAGGCACGCCAGCCTACGCGCCACGCGCGCAGGACCGCCTCGGGCTCGACCGTCTTCGAGACGGCGAGCATGCCCACCTCGGAGGCGTCGCGCCCGGCGCGGGACGCCGCGGCGCACAGGCGCGCGACGATGTCGCGGCGGCGGCGCGCCAGGAAGAGCTCGTACTCGTCGTCGGCGGCTATGTCCAGCTTCGGTTGGGGCACGGTTCCTCCTTACTCGTTCTCGAGGGGCTCCCAGGCGGGGGCGGGGGCTGATGTCATGACGGCCAGCGCGGCGTGGCGGCCGGTACGGCCGTCCTCGGCGCGGTAGCTGAAGAAGCGGTCGGTCGAGCTCGCGGTGGAGCCGCGCCAGACGGCGAGGTTATCCCGCGTGATGCCCGCGTCGATGAGCGAACAGGCGACGGCGTAGGCGAGGTCGAGGCGGCGTCGCGCGGCGGCGCCCGCGCAGACCCCCTCGCCGAACTCGGAGGTGAAGTCGCGGACCATCGCGGCCGAGACCTCATAGTCGGTGCCCCCGATGTGAGGGCCGACGTAAGCCTTGAGGTCGGCGGCGGCGCACCCAAGCTCCCCCGCGAGCGCGCGCACGGTCTTCTCGGCGATGCGCGCGATCGTGCCGCGCCAGCCGGAGTGCGCGACGGCGAAGCCGCCGGGGCCACAGACGACGATGGGCACGCAGTCGGCGAAGCACAGCAGCACAGGGACGTCGGGCGCGGTGCAGACGACGGCGTCGGCGCCGGCAAGCGCGACCTCGAGGGCGGCAGCGTGCGCGGGGCCGCCGGAGTCCCGGACGACCACGACGCGGTCCCCGTGCACCTGGTGCGGGACCACGAGGTTCGCGGCGCAACGCTCGGCCCCGATGGCGGCCAGGGCGCGGCGGCGGTTCTCGGCGACCGCGGCGGGATCGTCGCCGCAGCGGTCACCGAGGTTGAGCGAGGCGAAGGGCGCCGCGCTGACGCCGCCCGAGCGCTCAGTGAACGCGAACGTGACCCCGCTCGCGGAGCTGGCGTCCGAGAGCAGGGTCACGCCGCCCTCTGTCCTGTATCGGCTGAGGGAAGTCACTTCACGCCTAGATTCGGCTGCGCTTAAGGAAATCGGGGATGTCGAAGTCGTTGCTGGAGCTCGTCTGGGGACGACTCACGTTGATGGGAATCGACGGTGCGGGGGCAGGCGCGGGGGCAGGCGCGGGGGCGGCGGAGCGGGCCGCGCGACCGGCGCTCGCGGGACGGCTCGACGGCATGGTCATCGTGGGCAGAGGCTGCTGGACGTTGGCGTCGCTGAAGCCGGTGGCGATGACGGTCACGCGCACCTGGTCACCGAGGGACTCGTCGACGACGGTGCCGAAGATGATGGTGGCGTCGGGATCGACGTTCTGGGCCACGAGGTCGGCGGCGTCGTTGATCTCCTGGATGCCGAGGTCCTTGTTGCCCGCGATAGAGAGAAGCACGCGGGTGGCGCCGTCGATGGTGCCCTCGAGCAGGCGGCTCGAGATGGCCTCGGAGGCGGCGTCGGTGGCGCGGTTGTCGCCGGAGGCGGTGCCGATGCCCATCATGGCGGTGCCGGAGGCCTTCATGATGGTGCAGACGTCGGCGAAGTCGAGGTTGATGAGGCCCGGGACGGTGATGAGGTCGGTGATGCCCTGGGTGCCCTGGCACAGCACGTCGTCGGCCATGCGGAAGGCCTCGA
>CAZEHG010000067.1:0-9544 GCA_964512475.1 uncultured Atopobium sp. | reverse complement strand
CAGCGAGCCTAGTTTTTTGCCGCCGCCTCCATGGCGGCCTGGAAGAAGGCCGTCAACTGCTCTGCTGAGCGGTCCCGCCGCTTTTTGTGCACGGGTGTTCCGGTAAGTTGTGTACAGGCCGCGAATTTGTTGACTGTTCGATAAATTAGGTCTTATCGTTGACGAGTCAACGAATTATGCGGGCCTCCGAGCCCGCTGATCGTCGCTTCTTGAGGAGGGGTCATGTTTGAGGAGCGCTTTGAGGACTTCGTGGGCCTCATCACCGCTATCGGGAAGGAGATCCAGCGCATCAAGACCGCCGAGCTCGGCCGCTTCGGGCTGCGCGGCGGCGATCTGATGTGCGTCTACAACCTCCAGAAACACCCCGAGGGCCTGACTTCGGCCGAGCTCTCGCGCCTGGCTGGCATTGACCGCGCGGCCGTGTCGCGCGTGGTCGCCCGTCTTTCCAACGAGGGGTTCGTCGAGGTGGGGGACGACGAGGCCGGCGCGTCGGGCCGCTACCGAGCGCCGATCCGCCTCACGGAGAAGGGACAAGCCGCGATGGTCGAGGTCGACGACATCATCCGCGACGTGGTCTCGGCCGCCGGCAGCGGTCTCTCGCCGTCGAGCCGCGAGGCGATGTACGCCTCGCTCTCGTCGGTGCTCGAGCAGCTCAAGGAGATCTAAGCCGCGGCGCGCTGAAACTGAGGCGTCCACCAGCCGCGTCTGCCAGTCCATTTACCTGCAAAAACCTAACCGCACGACCGCTATGCACCCAGCAGAAGGGATACTCATGCCCGTACGCATCGTCACCGACTCCGCTTCCGATATCCTGCCCGGCGAGTACCCGGGCCTCGTGGTCCTGCCACTGTCCGTCTCGTTCGGGGAGGATGTCTACTTCGACGGCGTCGACCTCACGCACCGACGTTTCTACGAGCTGCTCGTCGAGGAAGAAGAGCTCCCGAAGACCGGCCAGGTCAACCCTTATGCCTTCAGCCAGGCGTTCGAGGAGGCCTACGCCGCGGGCGACGAGGTCGTGTGCATCACGCTCTCGTCCAAGCTCTCGGGCACGAACCAGTCCGCGCTGACGGCCGCCGCCGGCGCCAAGGTGGTCGTTCGGGTGGTCGACAGCCTGAGCGTCTGCGTCGGCGAGCGCGTGCTCGTCGAGTACGCGCTGCGCCTCGCCTCCGAGGGCCGCTCATCCGTCGAGATCGCCGATGAGCTCGTGGCCGCGCGTGGGCGCGTGAGCGTCGTCGCGCTTCTCGACACCCTCGAGTACCTGCGGCGGGGCGGCCGGATCGGTGCGGCGGCCGCCGGCGTGGGGGCGCTTCTCTCCATCAAGCCGGTCATCTCCATCGACGACGGCGCGGTCAAGATCCTCGGCAAGGCGCGCGGCTCGAAGAACGGCCGAAACCTGCTGAGCGAGCAGGTCGAGAAAGCCGGCGGCATCGATTTCGGCATGCCGGTCGCGCTCGCCTACGCGGGCCTCACGGACACGCTGCTGCGCAAGTACATCGACGACTCGCAGGCCATCTGGGCGCCGGGTTTTCCCGACGGCAAGCTGCCGGTGCACACGGTGGGCGCCACGATCGGTACGCACGTGGGGCCCGGGGCCGTCGCGCTCGCGTTCTTCCGAGCATAGGGGAGAAGGACCCGGTGCCCTTCTTGCCGGGGCGGGCACCGGGCCGTGGGAGCGCCGGGCACCGGGCTGTGGGAGCGCCGGGCAGGGCTGTGGGGGCGCCGGGCAGGGCTGTGGGGGCGCCGGGCAGGGCTGTGGGGGCGCCGGGCAGGGCCGTGGGCACGAAACGTTGCCGGTTTTGTTGCATGACTGGCACAAGTGCGTGACAAATGCCCGAATACGTGGCGTTTAGTGATAAACCCCTAAACTGTCCGGTATTGTTCTGCCAAAGGAAAGAAGGACCATGGACAGAATCTTCCACATCACTGAGCGCGGCTCGTCGCTGGCAACGGAGATCCGTGCCGGCGTGACCACGTTCCTGGCGATGGCCTACATCATCGCCGTCAACCCCGCCGTGCTCTCGGCCGCGGGCATCGACTCCGAGGCGCTCGCGTGCGCGACCTGCGTCGGCGCGGGCATCATGACCATCTGCATGGGCGTCTTCTCCAACCGCCCGCTCGCCTGCGCCTCCGGCCTGGGCATCAATGCCATGGTCGCGGGCATCACCACCACGTTGTGCGGCGGCGACTGGCACGTTGCCATGGGCGTCATCTTCCTCGAGGGCATCGTCATCCTGCTGCTCGTCGTGTGCGGCCTGCGCGAGGCCATCATGGACGCCATCCCGGTGGTCCTGCGCCACGCGATCTCGGTGGGCCTCGGCCTCTTCATCGCCATGATCGGCCTGACCGATGCCGGCATCATCACCGCCGGCAACGGCACGCTCGTCGGCCTGGGCGACGTCGCGTCGCCGACCTTCATCGTCGGCGTGATCTCCACCGTGGTCACCGTCGCGCTCGCGTGCGCTAACGTTCGCGGCGCGCTTCTCATCGGCATCGCGGTCGCCGTTGTCGCCGGCATCCCCCTCGGCGTGACGCCGATCCCGACCTCGCTCGTGGCCAAGCTCGACCTCTCCACCTTCGGTGCGCCCTTCGCCGCGACCTCCGACGGCAGCATCGCCTTCGTCAAGGTCCTGACCGACCCGACGCTGCTCGTCGTCGCCTTCTCGCTGCTTATGAGCGACTTCTTCGACACCATGGGCACGGCGATGGCCGTCGCCAAGCAGGGTAAGTTCCTCACCGAGGACGGCGAGGTCGAGAACATCCGCGAGATCCTGCTCGTCGACTCCGCGGCCGCAGCCGCGGGCGGCCTCTTTGGCGTGTCCTCCATCACGACTTTCGTCGAGTCGACGTCCGGCGCCGCCGACGGCGGCCGCACCGGCCTCGCCTCCATCGTCACGGGCCTGCTCTTCGTGCTGACCGCGTTCTTCTCGCCTGTCGTTGCGTGCGTATCCAGCGCCGCGACCTGCGGCGCGTTGGTCTACGTCGGCTACCTGATGATGTCTGAGGTCACCGAGATCAACTGGTCCGACATCTCCGAGGGCTTCCCGGCGTTCATGATCGCCGCGGGCGTGCCGTTCGCGTACTCGATCTCCGCCGGCATCGGACTCGGTTTCATCTCTTACGTGGTCATCGCCGTCTTTAAGCGCGAGGCCAAGGAGGTCAAGCCCCTTATGTGGGTCGCGGCCGCCGCGTTCCTTGTGTACTTCTTCGTGTCGTAGGCGCCTGGTTGCCCGGTCCGCAGTGCCATAGCGCCCGCCGCGCCCCCTCGGAGTTCGGAAGCCTTCCAAACTCCGAGGGGGCTTTCCTGTGTCACGTGACAACCTGTCTACCTGCGAATATATGAACCTCAACCATACTTCGGAAGCCTTCCGAAGTTTGGTAGCCTTCCGAACTCCGGGCTAGCGTCGGGGCGCGGCTATGTGGGGAAGACGGCGCCGACGACGATGCGGATAAGGGCGTCGATGGGCATGGGGTCCTCCTCGGCGAGCCAGGCGCGCACGGCGGCGAGGATGCCCGACAGGTAGAACTCGCTGACCACCCGCCGCGCCTGCTCGTCCATCCCCTCCGCCGGCAAGACGAACTGCTCCACCAGCGGACGCAGCGCCTCTTTGAGCCTCTCGACGAACGCCGGGTCGCCGTTCTTGCCCAGGAGCACCTCGGTATAGCTGCCCCAATCGGCGGCCATCTGGAAGATGAGCCCCATGTGCCGGCTGAAATCGAGCTTCCCGCCGCGCGAGAGAAGCCCGTCCACCACCGTCTCGATGCCCGCGAGGACGGTGCCCTCGACCTCGTCGAGGACCTCGTAGACGTCGTGGTAGTACAGGTAGAACGTGGCGCGGTTGTAGCCGGCGCGCTCGCAGATCTCGCGCACGGGGATGCGCTCGATGGGGCGCTCGGCGTAGAGCCCCCAGAACGCCTCGCGCAGGTTGGCGCGGGTCTGCTCGGTGATCTGCGGCTGTTTCTTCATGGCGGCGTCCCTTCGGCCCGGCCGGCGCGGATTCGTACGACAATTGTCGCCCGCGTGTCGAGAAGACCCCGGCCTCGCGGCTCCGCCTCACTATACTGCGACCATACGACACCATGTCGAGTGATTCCTGCGGCCGCACGGCCCGCGCTCGGCACCTCTTCGCGCCAGGAGGACCTGCATGCCCTATATCGAGTTTGCCGACGTCGTGCGCAGCTACGGCGAGGGCTCGGCCCAGATCAACGCTCTCGACGGCGCGAGCTTCGCTGTCGAGAAGGGCGAGCTTGCCGTCATCCTCGGCCAATCCGGCGCCGGCAAGACGACCGCCCTCAACATCCTCGGCGGCATGGACCGCCCCACGAGCGGCAGCGTCGTGGTGGGCGGCCGCGACATCAGCGACGCCGGTGAGGACGACCTCGTGCTCTTCCGCCGCGCCGACGTCGGCTTCGTCTTCCAGTTCTACAACCTCGTGCCCAACCTCACCGCGCTCGAGAACGTCGAGCTTGCGGCCCAGATCTGCCCCGACTCGCTCGACGCCGAGGAGACGCTGGCCAAGGTCGGCCTGGCCGGGCGCCTCGCGAACTTCCCGGCGCAGCTCTCTGGTGGCGAGCAGCAGCGCGTCTCCATTGCCCGCGCCCTGGCCAAGAACCCCAAGCTCCTGCTCTGCGACGAGCCGACGGGTGCCCTCGACTACCAGACCGGCAAGCAGATCCTGCAGCTTTTGCAGGATACCTGCCGCCGCGACGGCATCACCGTCGTCATCGTCACGCACAACGCCGCTCTGGCGGACATGGCCGACCGCCTCATCCGCTTCAAGAGCGGCCGCGTGACCCAGATGAGCGTGAATCCCGACCCTAAGCCCATCGCCCAGATCGAGTGGTAGTCGATGGCAAGAAGAACCCAGAACACTGCCTTTAACCTGGGAATCTCCCGCACCATTCGCGGGAGTCTCAAGCGCTTCGTGGCCCTTGGCACCATCTGCGCCCTCGGCGTGACCATGATCTGCGGCCTCAAGGTCGCCTGCATCGACCTGCGCGCCTCGGCGGACACCTTCTTCGACGACCAGGACCTCTTCGACCTGCGCGTGCAGTCCACGCTCGGCATCACGGACGACGACGTGGCGGCGCTCGCGGCGCTCGAGGGCGTCGAGCGTGCCGAGGGCGGCTGGGCCGAGACCTGCTACACCGCCGTCGGCTCCGGCTCCGAGAAAGTCGACGTCAAGGCCCTCTCGACGTCCGGTATGAACCAGCCGAGCCTCGTCGAGGGCCAGCTCCCCGTGACGGCCGACCAGGTGGCCGTGACCCGCCGCTACCTCAAGGACTCCGGTAAGAAGATCGGCGACACCGTGACCTTCCACGGTTCGTCGGACGAGGGGGACGACGCGACGACGGTCTTCTCTCGCCAGGAGTACACCATCTGCGGCACGGTGCTCGACCCCACCGACGTCAACGCGGGCGAGGGCACGATGTCCTTCCGCGCGAGCGGCAGCTCGCAGTACGCGTTCTTCGTGCTGCCGGCAGCGGTGACCACCGACGTCTACACCGTCGCCTACGTCAAGGTCACGGGCTCCGAGGCCCCGCTGTGCTACTCGGACGCCTACGAGGACCTGGTCGGAGAGGTCAAGGCCCACGTGGAGGGCATCGCCTCCGAGCGAGAGGTGGCTCGCGGCCAGGGCCTGCGCGACGACGCCAACTCCCAGGTCGACGATGCCGAGAAGGACGCGCTCTCGCAGCTCGCCGACGGCCAGCGGCAGATCGACGATGCCCAAGCGCAGATCGACTCGGGCGCCGCGGAGCTCGCCGACGGGCGCGCGCAGCTCGATGCCCAGGCGTCCGACGCGGAGCGCCAGCTCGCCGACGCCCAGGCGCAGATCGACTCGGGCGCCGCGGAGCTCGCCGCGAACGAGGCACAGGTCGCGGCCGGCCTCCAGCAGATAGCCGACGGACTCGGCTGCGACGTTGACGGCATCGCGGGCGCCCTTGCCGACGCGCGCTCGCGGCTCGACGCCGGCGAGCTCGAACTCGCCTACCAAAAGGGACAGGTGAACGCCTCGGCTCAGCTGCTCGCGTCCCTGATGGGCGACGCATGGCCCGCCGACGCCTGGTCGCGGCTGGAGTCCGCCGGCAGCGCGAAGGAGGCGCAGGCCGCCGCGGCTGAGGTCGGCGCGGTCCTCTCGCCCTTCGCGCAGCGGGCGGGCGACGTCCTCGACCAGCTCATTGCCTTCGTCGACTCCGAGGAGTTCCGGGCAATCGCGAAGGCCTACGACGAGCTGCCGGAAGAGACCCGCGCCCAGGTGGACGCCCTTATCGACCGGCTTCCCGAGCAGGTGGCCCAGGCCGTGCGCCAGATTTTAGCCGCGAGCGCCGACGCGGACACGGTCGTGGCGCGGCTTCAGGCCCTGCGCGACCAGCTCTCCCAGCTCTCCGGGCTCGCCGACGGCATGGCGCAGATCGTGGCGGCGCAGCTGCAGATAAACGCCTCGCGCGGGCAGCTCGACGAGGCGGAGGCCGGCTACCAGGAGCTCGTCTCGGCAAAGCAGCAGCTCGAGGCCGCGCGCGCCCAGCTCGAGGCGGGGCAGTCCGAGCTCGATGCGCAGCGCACGGGCGCTGCCGAGCAGATCGACGCGGCCCGAAGCCAGCTCGAGTCGGGCGCGGCGGAGCTCGCCGAGGGCCAGTCCGAGCTCGACGCCGCGCGCGAGGAGTTCGCCCAGCAGCGCGCCGACGCGCTCGCCGCCATCGCCGACGCCCGCGACCAGGTCTCGGACATCGACGATGCCACCTGGTACGTGCAGGACCGCTCGAGCCTCTCGAGCTACGCCTCCGTCGAGTCGGACGCGAGCTCCATCGAGGCCATCGGCACGGTGCTGCCCGTCGTGTTCTTCGTGGTGGCGGTGCTCATCAGCTTGACCACGATGACGCGCATGGTCGAGGAGGAGCGCGGCCTCATCGGCCTGTACAAGGCGCTCGGCTACGGGCGCGGGCGCATCCTCTCCAAGTACGCCGTCTATGCCGCGGCCGCGTGCCTGGCCGGCGGGGTCGTGGGCAACGTGCTCGGCTTCGTGGTGCTGCCGCTGATCCTCTTTACCATCTTCTCGACCATGTACGCGCTGCCTGCGTTCCTCCTGCGCTTCGACGCGGCCTACGCGCTCGTCTCGGTCGCGCTCTTCGCGGTGGGCATCGTCGTCGCGACGGTCCTGACCTGCCGTCGCGAGCTCGCCGAGCAGCCTGCCGCGCTCATGCGCCCGAAGGCGCCCAAGGCCGGGAGCCGCATTCTGCTCGAGCGCGTGACGCCCGTCTGGCGGCGGATGTCGTTCCTGAACAAGGTGACCGCCCGCAACATCTTCCGCTACAAGCGGCGCTTCCTCATGACTGTCTTCGGGATCGCAGGCTGCACGGCGCTTCTCGTCTGCGGCTTCGGCATCCGCGACTCCGTGGTGGCGCTCTCCGGCAAGCAGTACGGCGACTCGGGCGTGACGGCCTACGACCTCATGGTCGTGACGCCGGCCGACGACCTCGAGTCGATGGCGAGCGACCTTGACGGCGACGCGCAGGTCATGAGCTTCGTCCCCGTGCGTGTGGACAGCCTGACCGTGGAGTACGGCGGCTCGAAGGAGTCGGTCACGCTTGTGGTCGTGCCCGACGGCTTCACGCTCGACGGGTACGTGAACCTGACCGACGACGCCGGCGCGGCCATCGACCTCGCGTCGGCCGGTTCCGCCATCACGAAGAACGCCGAGCAGGTCATGGGCTTCTCGGCAGGCGACACGGTGCATCTGCAGGACTCGTCTCTTGCCGAGGCGGATGCGGCCGTCGGTGCCGTCTGCCGCAACTACCTGGGCAACATGCTCTTTATGACGCAGTCCGCCTACGAGCAGGCCTATGGCAAGAAGAGCGGCCTGAACGGGCTTCTCGTCAACCTTGGGGGCACCGACGAGGAGAAGATCGCGTTCTCCGAGCAGGTCGCGGGGGACGCGCGTACGCTCTCGACGTCATCGACCGCGAAGATGGTGCGCGACTTCTCGAGTGCCTTCACGCTCATAAACACCGTGGTCTACGTGGTCATTGTCCTTGCCGCGGCGCTTGCCTTCACCGTGGTCTTCACCCTGTCGAACACGAACATCTCGGAGCGCGAGCGCGAGCTCGCCACCATCAAGGTGCTCGGTTTCAAGCGCCCCGAGGTGCACACGTACATAAACAAGGAGACTCTGATCCTCACGGGGCTCGGTGTGGCGGCGGGCCTTCCCTGCGGATACGCGCTCACGCGCGGGCTCACCTGGATCCTGCGCATGCCGTCGCTCTACTTCGACACGACGGTCGACTGGACGTCCTACGTCATCTCCGCGGCCTTCGCCTTCGTCTTCACGCTCATGGTCAACGTCATGACAAACCGCAGCCTGGATCGTATCGACATGGTCGGCGCCCTCAAGTCGGCCGAGTAGGGGGGCGGGCTGAAGCGTGGAGCACTTGCGAATCGTCGATGTGTGGGCGATTCGCTTCCGCGCCGTGCCCTTCTTGCCTGCTACAATGTGTTCTAGTGCTGTGACTGACGGATAATCGCGGGCGACCGCGGGGGAGCAGCGCGAACATATTCAGTGCCGACCGTCTGGGCAAGCCGTTCTCTGCGCAGGGGTGGCTTGCCTTCTTTTTTGGCGGCCGATCCGGCGCGGCGCGCGGCTCCTTATCGAAAGGGTGCGCCGATGCAAGACCTGACCGAGCTCCTCCGTTCCAACCCCTACCCTGGCCGCGGTATCGTGGTGGGCAAGGGTGTTGTTTATTACTGGATCATGGGCCGCAGCGCCAACTCGCGCAACCGCGTCTTTGTGCCTACCAACGACGGTATCCGTACCCAGGCCCATGACCCCGCGTTGCTTGAGGACCCGAGCCTGATCATCTACCACCCGGTCCGTACCATGGGCAAGAAGCTCGTCGTGACCAACGGCGACCAGACTGACACCATCGTCAACGCCGGCAGCTTCCGCGACGGTTGTATGGCCCGTGAGTTCGAGCCCGATGCCCCGAACTTCACCCCGCGCATCAGCGCCGTGGTCAACGAGGACGGCACTTTCGAGATCTCCATACTCAAGCACCAAGCCAACGGCCGCTGCCAGCGGAACTTCTTCGCCTACGAGGGTGCCGACGAAGGCGTGGGCTACTTCATCTCCACCTACCAGGGCGACGGCAACCCGCTGCCCACCTTCGCGGGCGAGCCGATCGAGGTCGCGCTGCCCGCCGACCCCGATGAGGTCTGGGCCGCCCTCGACGCCGACAACAAGGTCTCCCTCTACGCCAAGCGCGGCGGCGAGGTCAAGATCTACAACAAGAATCTCGGCGACTAGAAGGTCCACTGGGCCTGCACGGCGAGAAGGGCTGCATCTGTAGTGCTCGAACAGTCCTCTTCGCACGGACGTGACATTAAGTCACGTCCGGCTCATGCGGAACTGCGCCTACAGAAGCAGCCCTTCTCGCCAAACAATCCAGACTGAGAGCAAATATAACCCCCCATTTTCAGAACGGAGACCTCAAGTGAACGAGCTCGAGCTCAAGTACGGCTGCAACCCCAACCAGAAGCCCTCCCGCATCTACA
>CAZEHG010000066.1:0-9574 GCA_964512475.1 uncultured Atopobium sp. | reverse complement strand
GACGAGGACTTCTGGGAGGACCTCGAGGACCGTCTCGTCATGGGCGATATGGGCGCCGAGGTCGCAATGCGCGTGACCGACGACCTGCGCGAACTCGCGGCGAAGAAGAACCTGACGCGCGCCGACCAGCTGAGGGGCGCGCTTGCCGAGCGCCTTGCCGCGGAGTTCACCGCTGCCTCCCGCGACCCCTTCGATGACTGCCCTTCGTGTGTGCTCTTCGTCGGCATCAACGGCGCGGGCAAGACGACCACGGTGGGCAAGCTCGCCGGCCGTGCCCGCGGCGAGGGCAAATCGGTCGTCATCGGCGGCGCGGATACCTTCCGCGCGGCGGCCATCGAGCAGCTTCAGGTCTGGGGCGAGCGCGCGGGCGTGGACGTGATCACGCGCGAGCGCGGCGCCGACCCGGCGAGCGTCTGCTACGACGTGGTCGATGAGGCCGAGAAGCGCGGCTGCGACCTCACCCTCATCGACACGGCGGGCCGGTTGCACACCTCCGCCGACCTCATGCGCGAGCTCGCCAAGGTCGTGAGCGTCACCCGCAAGCGCGCGCAAGCCCCTGTGACGGTCGTGCTCGTGGTCGACGCCACGACCGGCCAAAACGGCCTTAACCAGGCCAAGGAGTTCAACGACGCCCTCGCCCTCGACGGCCTCATCGTGACCAAGCTCGACGGCACGGCCAAGGGCGGCATCGCCCTCGCCATCTCCAGCCAGCTCAAGCTCCCCATCTACCGCATCGGCGTGGGGGAGTCCATCGACGACCTCCAATCCTTCGACGCGCTCGACTTCTGCCGCGCGCTCGTGGGCGAAGGGATGTAACCCATGGCAGTGTTCAGCTCGCTCTCCGACCGCCTCCAGGACACCCTCGACAAGCTTCGCGGAAAGGGCCGCCTGACGGAGGAAGACATCAACCTCGCCATGCGCGAGATTCGCATGGCCTTGCTCGAGGCGGACGTCAACTACCGCGTGGTCAAGGGCTTCGTTGCCCGCTGTAAAGAGAAGTGCATGACGGCTGAGACCCTCGAGTCCCTGAACCCGTCGCAGAACGTCGTGCGCGTCGTGCTCGACGAGCTCACGGCGCTTCTCGGCTCCACCGAGTCGCGGCTCACCTTCGCGCAGAACCGCACCCCCAACGTGATCATGATGGTGGGCCTGCAGGGCTCGGGCAAGACGACGGCCTCGGCCAAACTCGCGTACCTGCTGAAGTCGCAGGGCCACAGCCCGCTGCTCGCCGCCTGCGACACGCACCGCCCCGCCGCCGCCGACCAGCTCGAGACCCTGGGTTCCGAGATCGGCGTGCGCGTGTACCGCGGCGACGGCAAGGACGCCGTTCAGGTTGCCTCCGAGTCCATCCGCGACGCCGTCGACCACCTGAACGACATCGTGATCGTCGACACCGCCGGCCGCCTGCAGATCGACGAGGAGATGATGCGGGAGGCCGTGGCCATCAAGCAGGCGGTGCGCCCCGACCAGATCCTCATGGTCGTCGACTCCATGACGGGCCAGGACATCGTCAACGTCGTCCAGACCTTCGCCGATCGCGTCGACTTCGACGGCGTGATCATGTCCAAGCTGGACGGCGATGCCCGCGGCGGCGGCGCGCTCTCGGTCCGCGAGGTCACGGGCAAGCCCATCAAGTTCGTGTCGATGGGCGAGAAGCCCGATTCGCTCGAGGTCTTCCACCCCGACCGCATGGCCAAGCGCATCCTCGGCATGGGCGACGTCGTCGGCATCATCGAGCAGGCGCAGAAGGTCGCCGACGAGCAGCAGGCCGCCGATGCCGAGCGCATGTTGCGCGAGGGCTTCACCATGGACGACCTTCTCGCCCAGATGCAGCAGATTCGCAAGATGGGCGGACTGCAGAAGATCATGGGCATGATCCCCGGCATGGAGCGCGCGATGGCGCAGAACCCCGCCGCCAACGTCGACGATTCCCAGATGGTGCGCATCGAGGCCATCATCCATTCGATGACCAAGGAAGAGCGCACGAGGCCCAAGATCATCAACGGCCAGCGCCGCAAGCGCATCGCCGCCGGATCCGGGCGTACCGTGCAGGAGGTGAACCAGCTCATCAAGCAGTGGTCAGAGATGAACAAGATGATGACCAAGATGCGCGGCATGGCCGAGGGCATGCAGGGGAAGGGCGGAAAGAAGAACCGCCGCGCCATGAAGAACATGATGCGCGGCATGGGCCTCGACAACCTGCGCTGACGCGGGCGCCGCAAGATCGCTAGAGAGGGGCGCCGGGCTCGTGACGGCCCGGCGCCTCTTTTCTTATACCTTGACGAGCTGGTGCGCGCGCTGATGGCTGATGCCCAGCAGCCGCCCGATGTCGCGCAGCGAGACGCCGAGCTCATGGAGCTTCTTTGCGGCGACGCCCTGGGTCTCCATGGCGCGCGCCTCGAGCTCGGCCGCCTGCCGCTTGAGCTCCACTGCCTCGGCCACCTCCGGCGGGAGGTCGTAGGAATACGCGATCTCCGGCGTTTTGTCCCCATTGACGACATCGATGAGGTCGCGTGTCATGGTGTTCAGCTCTTCTATGGACCTTGCCTGCGTGACCTGCCCGATTTCAGGCACGCTCACGATCCAGTATCGCGTTCCCTTCCGGACATCGGCAGTGTAGCTCGCCATCAGCGCCACCATCCTTCACCAAGAGTGCTCTGGCATTGTGTGTAGATAGCCTTGGCAAGATTGTCATCGAGCTCGGAATGTCGCGGTATCGTTATCGGTTGGCTCCCGAGCATCCAAATATCGTGACATGACCCGTGCTTTCTCAAGGAAAAGGACAATTCTTGCCTTCGCGCCTCTACCCTTATCTGCTTGATCAGGTCTCTTCTCTTGGTCACAGTGTACTTCAAACTGTAAAGCAAGCTAGACATGGATAGTCATATTCGCTTTACATTGCGGCTTTGTGAGCCATGGTCAGCTCTTCCGGTGACCAAGGGTGCCGGCGTGGGTGATTGCCCAGGCGCAGAAGGCGAGAAGGCCGCCGAGCACCGCGCAGGCGAAGACGGGGAGCGCTTCGTCGCCCGTCGCAGGTGTCTTGGCCGCGCCGGGTGTCGGCGCCTCGGGTTTCTTCGTGAACGATACAGCCTGCGCGTCGTCGGTTATGTCCTCATGGGACGCGAGCAGCACGTCTTTGCAAAGAAGCCGCTCGAAGGCCACCGCCTGCCGCCCCGCGAGTTTCCCGGCGTCCACGGAGAAAGCGACCTGGACGCTGCCCGAGGAGGCCTCGGCGACGAACTCGGCGCTCCCGGAAACGGGGGAGCCGTCGTTTTCCGCGAGAGGCCCGGCATCCGTCCCGTCGTCAGCCCGCAGGTGAAGGGTCCCCTCGACGCGGTAGGCCCTGCCAGGTACGAGGCCTGCGTACTCGACCGTGTCAACGACCTGCACCGCCGCGCCGTCCGCGACGGCGAGCTCCTTCTGCCCGTCAGCGAACGACAGGGTCGTCTTGACGGCTGGCACGGAGATGCTCTGGGCCGTGTCGCCGATATCGGCGTGCGCCCCGACCCTGACCCCGGCGCGGTAGAGCTCCTCGAACACGACGAGCTCGCGTCCCGCGAAACGTTCGGAGTCGAGGCCGAGCTCCATGGATATGCTCATGTCCTCGGCTTCCGCCGTGAACGTTTTCGCGGCCAGCGCGACCTCGCCCTCATCGCTTCCGTCGGCGCCGCGTAGATGGAGCGCAGCGCGCAGCTCGTACTCGGCGCCCGGCTCCAGGCGCGTCAGCCCGACGTCGTCGCGGACCGTCTGGTTGCCGGCGGCCGGGACATGGTGATCCTGCGTCAGCTCGGATACGGCGCAGGTCGTAAGGGACGGGAAGGAGACGAGCTGCGAGGCGTCCTCGATGTCGGCGTGCACGGCGTACTCGACCCCGTCCTTCTCCAGGGACTCGAACGCGACGGCCTCGCTGCCCGCAAGTGTTCGGCCCTTGAACTCGAAGGTCACCTGCTGCACGCCGTCGCGTGCCTCGGGCGTGAACTGCGTGCGGGCGACGATAGGGTTGCCGTCGTCGTCGAGCGCAGGCCCCGCGTCGGCGTCTTCCCCGTCCTTGACCCTCAGCTCGCCGAATAGGTCGTAGGTAGTTCCGGGCTCGAGATTGCGGTAGGAGACGGTGTCGACGAGAACGACGGTCTCGGATGTCGCGTCGGCCTCGTGCGAGACGGAGCCCGCAAGCTCGGTCGCTATCCTCGGCACGCGCACGCTCTGGTCCTCGTCGACGGGGTCATCATGCTCGCAGAGCACCTCGTCGCCGTCCCACAGGTACTCGTAGGCGACGAGCCGGTGCCCGCCGAGGGCGCTCGCGTCAACGGAGAAACACACGGCCTGGTCTCCGCTTCCCAGCTGCGGCGAGAAGGTCGCTTCGGAAACGGCCACGACCCCTCGGTCGGACCCGTCCTCGTCGATATCGTGGAGCTCGCCCACGAGCCGGTATTCATGGCCGCGCTCCAGCCCCTCGTAACGGACAGTGTCGGTGAGCTCAACCTCGCCGGCAGGGCAGGTCTTCTGTCCATCGGCGAAGGCGAGCGTCGTTTCCAGGGCGAGGCTCTTGTCGTCGAAGGTGCCCAAGTTGACGGTTTTGCCGTCCCTCGAGACCCTGAGGCTCGCCGAGACGAGACGGTAGCCCCTGTTCGCGTCGCTGCGGAGCTCCTCGAGCAGGTAGGTGCCGTAGGGGAGGGCGCCCTCGCTGTCCCTCGGCCCGGTGCCGCCGAACCAGACGCCAAGGCCGGGGTCGAGCTTCGAGGAGTCGACGGTCCCGTCGTCGCCCATCGCCACGTCGTTCGCGTTCGTCATCTGCCCCTCGTCGAAGCCCCCCGAGTCGAAGCAGCCGTTCTCATCTGTCACGAGGATGTGGGACTCCTGCGTCTCCTCGCAGGTGAGCCTGAAAGCGACGCCTGCCATACGGCGTTGGGTGTCCTCGTCCGCCTTGACGAACGACAGGTCGCCGCGGACGCGCTCGTCGGCGACCTGCGGGGCGTTATAGGTGTGGACCTCTGCCTCGCTCCCGTTCGACGTGATGTGCGCGAGGCGCTTCTCGCCGTTGAGCACATAGCCTTGCGGGGCCTTGACCTCCTGGACGACCACGGTGCCGAGCGGAAGCGGCAGGTCGAGCGAGGCCGCGCCGTCGGCCCCGGTGGAGACGACGAAGGTCTTTGCCGGCGCCTCCGGCAGATCGTCGAGCTCGAATAACCCCGCATAGAAGTCGATGCGGAACTCGGCATCCTCCAGGCTTGCCCCTCCGTAAGGCGCGCCCGTGCCCGTCTCGGCGTCGAGCTTGTGCACGGCGACGCCTACGGGACAGGTCTGGGGCGTGTCGGCGGTCTCGAGGAGGGCGATGTCTCCGGCAGGCACATCGACGCGGTGGGCCTCGCCGTCGAGCGCGTAGCCCGCGGGCGCCTGGAGCTCCCGCACCCAGTAGGTCCCGGCGACAAGGTCCCGCGCCGCGCCGTTGCCGCTCGCGTCCGTCGTGATTCGGGCGGCCTCGTCCGCGCAGCCCTCGTCCCTATAGACGCCGAAGACGGCCCCCTCGAGCGAGTAGCAGGGGTTGTTCGCGCTCACGGACTCGTCCGCCGAGCGCTTTCGGATCTCGAGGCCCCCCGTGTTCGGCTCCGCCCAGAACTTGGCGACCATCTGGTCGCGGTTCGTCTTCGTGTAAAGAAGCCCCTTACCGGTCCATGCTTTCCTCGAGGCCTTGACGTAGTCGACCACGGCCTGCCGCTCGTCCATGAAGCGATAGGGTATGTACTGCGGCCAATCCATCATCGTGTCGATGTCGAACCCGGCGCGCACATAGCTCCAGATGAAGCACTGTGTGAAGGCAATCGCGTCGTCGCCCGCATGATGCTCGTTCGCATAGAGCTGGATAAGCGCGCAGTCCGTCGCGGCCGCCTGGGTCCAGGTCCGGTAGATGTCCGGGCCGAGCGTCTCCCAGTCGGAGAACCTCGTTGTCTGCCCCACGATGTCCTGCACGACGGCCTGGCCGGGCGCCGTCGCGACGCCGTGCTCGACGCAGAAGAGCGTGTCCCCGCTCGCGGCGTCGTAGTGCAGCGTGATGGTCTGGCTGTAGTCGCTCTCCGCGTTTATGCAGCGTCCGTTGACAATGGTCGCGACCTCGCCCGGCTGTGCGGCGAATGCCGTCGAGGCACCGGAGCTGCAGGCGGTCACGAGCCCGAGCCATTGGGCGAGCGCGAGAACGATCGCCGCCGCGGCGCTCGCCGCCTTCCGCACCGTCGATCTTCTAGTTGTACAGCGAATCGCCATAAGGCTCCCTTCGTCGGATGTGCGGGCGCCCATAAGGGCGCGGGGCACCTAATCTATCGGAGCCCCGGCCTCGGCCGGGCCGTATCCAGGGATCGGCCCGGCCGGGCCGACGCAACGCCGACGCATTGCCGACGAGAGATGAGAAACCCGAGGTCGGGAGAGGGGTGATTGCGCAGCCTCGTGCCGGGGCCGATTGGTTTTTAGCTTGTCGCCGCGCCGCGCACGTGGATTTCCGCGCCGCCCGCCCCTCGCCGCGCATGCCCCCTCCATAATCGGGCCATGACCGACGGGCGTGGGGTTTCTCGCCGACGTTCACCCCGGCGATCCCGGCCCGGTCGTGGCATGGCTCCGGACATCGCCGAGGAGGCAAGACCGGCATGAGAAAGCCCCGCCGGCGAACCGACGGGGCTCTGCGCCTCCATGATGCCTTCGAAGCGGCTGCCGGGCGGGAATGCTAGTTGTGGACGACCACGACGTCGCCGATCGCTGTCAGGTTCCAGAGCTCGGCCGCTTTGTCGACAGGCAGGTTCACGCAGCCGTGGCTGCCGTTGCCCTGGTAGATGGTACCGCCGAAGACTGAGCGCCAATCAGCGTCGTGCAAGGCGTAGGAGTTGCCGATGAAGGGCATCCAGTAGCCCACGTGGCTGATGTACTCGGGCTCGCCCGTCGTGGCGTCGATGGCCCCGCGGAGCTCGACGTCGCCGGATGCCCGGTAGGAGTCCATAGCATAGACGCCCGTGGGGGTGTCGTGGCCCTGCGTCGTGTCGCCGGTGACGATATCGGTCTCCCAGATGAGGTTGCCGGACGCGTCGTACATGCGCGCGTGCTGCTCAGTGAGGTCGACGTCGATGTAGCGGTTGCCCCAGTCCTTGCCGCCCGCGGCGGCCGCATAGCTCGCGCCCGCGGACTTGACGGGGATCTCGATCGAGGTCTTCTGGCCGCTCCTGAGCGCGTCGGCGATCTGGCTGGCTGTCTCGGCGCCGTTGATGTTCCAGCCGTAGGTTCCGCCGGAGACCTCGACCGTCTTTCCGTCGGGGCGCGTGTAGGTCCTCGTCGTACCGACCGTGTCGCACTGCTTGGAGAGGTCGCCTTGGCACCAGGTGGTGATGGCTGACTCATCGAGCTCGACGGAGAGGTCGTTGCCGAACTTGAGCCACGATGCGATCTGGTCTGCCCCTATCTCCGTCACGGTGGAGCCGGCGAGCGTGAGGGTGGGCGCCGCGGCGAGGTACGCGTTGGCGGAGGCGAGCGCCTGGCTGAAGTCCTCGCCCGAGCTCATGCACTCGTCGCCCAGGGTGAGCGAGGCGTCGAGGGAGTCGAGCGAGGCGCAGACCTTCTCGGCGGCCTTATCGGCGTCGAGGTAGCGGGTGTCGCCGCCGTTGAGGACGAAGGACGCCTTCGCGGAGTCGTAGGTGATGGTCGAGGCGATGGCGGCCTCCTCGGCCTTCTGCCGGCTCTGCTCCACGAAGGGCGCGAGCACCGCGGCGACCTTGTCCTTGTCGTAGGAAACGGTCTTCTCGACCTCGATCTTGCGGGACTCGGCGATCTCCAGGGGCCACTGCCAGGGATTCGTTTGCGACAAGGCCTCGTCGGCGCACGCGTCGCCGTTGTACCCCAGGTCGATGTCGGCCGCGGCGATCGTGAGCTCCACGTCGTCGCCCGTGACCGAGAGAGTGTACGAGGCGGTCTGCGAGTTGATGCTCTCGGCAAGGTAGGAGCGCGTCTTCAACGAGACGTCGACGCCGTCGACCGTCGTGTTGGGCAAGAAGCGCGTGGAGAAGGTGTAGACGCCGCCCAGGTACGCGGCGGCCACGACCCCGAGAGCCGCCACGGGGATGATCCATGCGCGCCTCTTCTTTCTCGGCGCCGAATCGCCTCCGCCGAGGCTTTCCTGGGTCCCGCGGAGCACCTCGGCGACAGGGGCGACGGCCGCCCGTGTCTCATCCGCCGCGGCATAGGCCTCGGTCTGGCCGATGGCGCCGATGGGGTCCTGTTCCCAGCTCTGCGGTCCCTCGTCGAATGAGGCGAGACGCCCGGCCAAGTGTCCGGTCCTGGCGGCCATAATCTCGTTCGTGTCCCGGCGGTTCATATTCTCAAGGCTCATGGGTCGACCTCGCTGCTTTGATTGATTTGCGTTTGGGCGGGCCTCTCGGCTCCAGCCCGACTATGGTATCGCACCCGGCGTACAATCATCCCCTATGCGTGGATTGGAAACAAGAAATGGAGGAAGCTCCATGACAGTGGAAAGGCTCGACGACATCGACGACGCGCGCCTGGACGTGTTCGCGCGCCTGACCGAGCGCCAGCTCCGGAACGTCCTCGAGCCCGAGAGGTCGCTCGTCATCGCGGAGTCCCGCACCGTGGTGGAGGTCGCCCTCGCGCAGGGGGTCGTGCCCGTGTCCTTCTTGGTCGACGAGTGCCACCTGGGCTCGTGCGGCGCGGTCTTCGGGCGCGCGGCGGAGGTGTCGGAGGCGGCGGGGGAGCCCGAGCCCGACGTCTTCGTGCTCCCGCACGAGGCGGCTGAGCGCCTGGCAGGCTACAAGGTCACGCGCGGGTTTCTCTGCGCGATGCGGCGCCCGCGGCCGCGCGCGGTCCCAGAGCTTCTTGACGGCGCCCGGCACATCGCCGTGCTCGAGGACTTGGTCGACGTGTCGAATGTGGGCGCCGTGTTCCGAAGCGCCGCAGCCCTCGGGGCGGACGCCGTCCTGCTCTCGCCGCGTTGCGCCGACCCCCTCTGCCGCCGGGCGGC
The DNA here is from genome assembly GCA_964512475.1 of uncultured Atopobium sp. Taxonomy (GTDB): domain Bacteria; phylum Actinomycetota; class Coriobacteriia; order Coriobacteriales; family Atopobiaceae; genus Paratractidigestivibacter. The sequence goes on along the minus strand of CAZEHG010000066.1, from coordinate 567 downwards.
GAGGGTTTCCATGGGCACGGTCTTCCAGGTGCCGTGGGCGCGGGCCGAGGAGGGCTCATGGCCGCGCGCGACCTTCGACGAGCTGCGCTCGCGCGGTTTCGAGGTCCTCTCGATGGCTCTCGTCGACGACGCGGTCGCCATCGACGACCCCTCCATCGTTCCCGGCGAGAAGCGCGCCCTGGTCTTCGGCTGCGAGGGCTATGGGCTCACGACGTCCGCCCTCGAGGCATCCGACCGCAGCGTCGTGATCCCCATGTCGAACGGCGTCGACTCGCTGAACGTCGCGGCCTCCTCCGCGGTGGCGTTCTGGCAGCTCTTCCGTTAGGGGTTTCCCGAGAGGGACGCAGCGTCGCCTTGCCGCCCGCCGCCACGGCCCGCCCAAAAAAGAGGGAGGCCCCGCGCGGGGACCTCCTTCCATCGGTTCTCTGTCCGCTCGGCGGCGCCGGTGCTCGGCGCCCTGTGCCTATTCCTGGCTCGCCGCGGGCATGGACGGCGCGAAACCGTCGTCGCGCGTGAGGATGTTCATGAACTCCTCGCCGGTGATGGTCTCCTTCTTCTGCAGGTAGT
>CAZEHG010000065.1:0-9745 GCA_964512475.1 uncultured Atopobium sp. | reverse complement strand
GCCGATGGCGTCGAGGATCTCCTGGGCCGCCTGACGGTGATCAAGTGCCATGTTTGCCTTCTTTCCGAGTAGGCTATGACTCCACTGTGAATGTGGAATCGTTCTCACAGCACGTAGTAAAGCGCATATTTGGGTGTGTGGGAACGTTCCCATAAAGTTTCACCCACGAGTGGTATGAAATAATCGGTGAACGGCATCGGGTCGATTGCGGACGCCGTCGGTGCCTCGCCTAGGGCACTTCTCTTCGGCTGGCTCGCGGTTAAGTATCAGTGGTTGTAAAACAAAACTTATTCGAACGGGTGTCTTGCTGCGGATTATGCGGCTAGCCGACGTCGCTTGAAGCTTCTCAAGTGCGGAATCTGCGCTTAAGAAAGACAGATGCGCTGTCACTCCTGATTAAGACACCCGTTCGGAAGAGTTTGTGTTTACGGGTTCCCGTCATCCGACGTCCGGAAGCCCCTCCCAGTCGACCAGTACCTCATCGCGCAGTATCGCGGCTGCTTTGAGCTGTGCCGCGGTTTTGGGCCGCGGCTTGATGCCCCGCGCGTGCGCGACCGCCATGGCAAAGGCTTCGAACCGGTCCGCGTCCCCGAGCTGTTTATAGGTGAGCGGCAGGACTTTCACGCCCATAAGCTCGAGAGCGGCGCTCCTATCCGAGTCCGATAAGAACGAGTTCTCATCGTCGTGGTGCTGTGCGCTCTGGCACTCGATGTCGAGGCCGTCGGGCCAATAGAGGTCGCACAGGCAATACTCGCGGCTTGCTATGAGGCGCGCCTGGCGGCTGAGATCGATGCGCTCGTTGTGGGTATAGCCCGCATGGCCCTCTCCGCCGCGCCGACGCGAGAACCCGAGAAGGATGCCGGTCTGCGTCTCGAATGGCGATGCCGCCAAGGGAACCACCAGCTCCGCCGTTTGCCTCAGGGTCTTGCACCCGCGCTGAGGGGACACTGCGTCCGCCAGCTGCAGAAGCTCGCGGGGATCGACGAGCGGTTCTCTGGTCCAGAGGGTGGTGAGCCGTCCGCTTGCATCCAGGCAAGGCCTCCATCCGCCGAAGGGGCAAAGACTGCCCCTGTTCTGCAGCTTTTGAAGCTGATGAGCCATCGGGGCGGTGGGCAGATACGTGGCGTAGGTTCCGCATAGCTCGGAAGCCAGGAGCACGGTTCTGGTGAGAGTTGTTCTAGACGCAAGCTGTAACAGCGTGAATGCGGGGCTGGTTACGGAGAGCTCGTCGACGATTCCGGATACGCTGCCGAACGGAAGCTCCTGCGTCCAAAGCCATGGCTTGATGAGGTTCGAGCGGTGACGCCTGTCGTCGTCTCGGACGAGAACGTCGACGGGGAAGCTCGCGAAGGGCATGAGGAAGCGCCGGTACTCACGGATTGTCTTGGAGTCCTTGCAGGCGTTCCTCCAGGACGCGCCCGTGCACCGGAGCGAGAACTGTGTCTGGGTCTCGAGCTCGACGCGAAAACCCAGCAGCTCATCTGGGCTGATGATCTTGCGCAGCACGGGATGGTCTTCTGGCCCTGAAGCCAGGAGATGCGCTATCGGCGGGGTTCGCCAATAACGGTAGGCAGTTGGTCCACAGATGATGGTATCCATGTGCAGAAGCTACCACAGCGGCCATTTGCGGAACGGCATCGAGACAAACTATTCCGAACGGGTGTCTAAATTCGGACCCGAGCGGTATCAAAGCCGCTTAAGGCGGTATTGACGCAGGAAAAGATCTGGTTCATGGGGCATGTGCCGGGGTGTTCTAACACAAGACACCCGTTCGCAAGAGTATGTGTGTTTTCGCTCCGACTCGTCCTGCCTTGGGGCACGTCGCGACACCGGTTTCGAAGGATCGCTCCTGTTAGCGGGTTGAGTTTCGGGCCACGACCTCGTAGCTCATGCGCACCTCGCGGCGGGCGGTGTCGCCGGCGAGCTGCTCGCAGAGCATGCGTGCGGCCTCCGCGCCCGAGGTCTTGTAATGGTGATGCACCGTTGTCAGCGTCGGCGTCACGATCTGGCTGAGCTCGGCGTCGCCCACGCCCGTGACCTGCACGTCCTCGGGCACGCGCCGGCCGTACTCGCGCAGGCAGGTCATGGCGCCGAAGGCGATGGAGTCCGTCGCGCACACGATGGTGTCGACCTCCGGGTAGTCGTCGAGCAGCTGCTCGGCGGCGGTATAACCCGCGTCCACGGTAAAGTCGGCGATCATCTGCGCGCGCTCGGGCACCTCGATACCCGCCGCGGCGCAGGCGTCGAGGAATCCCAGGTGGCGGTCGCGACCGGCGGACGCGTCCTCCTCGAGGACACCGATATACGCGGGGTGACTCGATGTCCTCAGCGCGTTGGCCGTGACGTCGCGCAGCGCCTCGCGGTCGTTCTGGTACACGCACGAGTGTCCGGGCAGGTCCTGGTCGAGCACGACGAGCGGCAGCGACATGTCGCCCATAGCGGCGAAGTGCGCATCAGAGAAGACCGTTGCCACGAGCACGACCCCGTCGACCTGCCGCCGTTCCTCAAAGAGCCGCAGGTAGGACACCTCGCGCGCTGCGTCGTTGTCCGTGTTGGCAAGAAGCACTTGGTAACCGCGCTCGGCGAAGACCGGCGTCATCCCCGCGACCATGCGACTTACCGACGCGGAGTTGATCTTGGGGATGATGACGCCGACGGTGTTCGACTTGCCGGTGCGCAGGCTCTTCGCGTGCTGCGACGGGGAGTACCCGGTCGCCTTGACCACGGCGCGGATTCGGTCGCGCTTCTCCTGGCTCACGTAGCCGTCGTTGAAGTAGCGCGAGACCGTCGCGCGGGAGACCCCCGCCATCTGTGCGATCTGATTGATATCCATTGCCGTCCTTCCGGGTGCCCGCGACAGACCCTGCAGCAGGATACTCTACCCCACGAGGTCGATCGGCCTGACGTCCTTGGCGGCCACGATCATGCGCGCGACTTCCTCGGGGGTCTCGACCCCGCCGCGCTCCAGCCACAGGTTGATGATGCTCATGACGTGGCTGATGGTGAGCTCGCGCGCGTACTCGTAGGGGAATCGGTCGCACTTGACCTGGGAATGGGTGAGCTCAAGCCCCTGGTCAAGAAGCCCGCCGATGACGGACTTGAGGCGTGAGTGGAACTCCGGGTCGCCGCCCTTGCCCGAGATCGCCGCCACGAAATCGAAATCGGCGGCGACAATCGTCAAGGCCTGGAGAAGCAGGGGATAGGGGAACATGTCGACCGCGCTCTGGGCCTCGCGCGCCGCCTCAGGGTGGACGAGTGCCTCCCGCATGTTCGATATGAGCTCGTCCTCGAGTTGCTCGAGCGCGTCGAATTTGTCAACGAAGTGCAGGTAGAAGGTTCCGCGGTTCACCCCCGCGCGCCGCGTGAGGTCGCTCACCGTGAGGGCATCGAAGCCTTTCTCGACGATGAGCTCGGTGAGCGCCCTGCGAATCTTCGTGCGCGTCTGGGTGTTGCGGCGCGCCTTGTCCCCGTTGCCGGTCTCGTTCATGGGAATCTCCCTGCTGCTATTCCTTAAATGAACAACCTGTTGACTACTGTTCATGGTAAACCGCAGGTACGAGGGTATACTGCCCTCTCGCATTAGTCAACACGTTGTTCAAATTAGGAGAATGAGATGGCGTACATCGAGGTCATCCACGAGTACAAGCGCTACCAATCGGGCGCAACAGAGATCCTGGCCAACAACGACGTCAACTTCAGCTGCGAGAAGGGCGAGCTTGCCGTCATCCTCGGCTCGTCGGGCGCGGGCAAGTCGACGATGCTCAACATCCTCGGCGGCATGGACACCGCGAGCGAGGGCCAGGTCATTATCGACGGCAACGACATCGCTGCCTACAACTCCCATCAGCTCACCGACTATCGCCGCACCGACGTCGGATTTGTCTTCCAGTTCTACAACCTGGTGAGCAACCTCACCGCCAAGGAGAATGTCGAGCTCGCCTCCGAGATCGTGCGCGACGCTGCCGACCCCGAGGAGGTCCTGCGCAGCGTCGGCCTCGCCGACCGCATGGCCAACTTCCCGGCGCAGCTCTCCGGCGGAGAGCAGCAGCGCGTAGCCATCGCCCGCGCGGTGGCCAAGAACCCGAAGATCCTGCTCTGTGACGAGCCTACGGGTGCCCTCGATTACCGTACGGGCAAGCAGGTCCTCGGCATCCTCGAGGACATGTGCCGCAAGCGGGGCGCGACCGTCATCATCGTTACCCACAACGCGGCCATCGCGCCCATCGCCGACCGCGTGATCCACATGCACGACGCGCGCGTGCAGTCCATCGACATCAATGCCCGGCCGACGCCCATCGCCGACATCGAGTGGTAGGGGAGAGGACCATGGCAAACCGCAGGAAACCTACCCCGCGCGAGGGCGTGGCGCGTCCCCTCGCCGCCCGCGCGACGGGGGCTTCTTACCCCAAGCACGGCAAGACCGCGCTGTGGAAGGACGTGCGGCGCTCGATCGCCCACTCCAAGGGACGCCTCGTGTCCATTATGCTGCTCATGGCGCTCGGCTCGTTCGCGCTCGTCGGCCTCTTCGTGGCCGGCCCGGACATGCGCGCCACGGGCAAGGCCTACTTCGGCGAGTACTCACTGGCCGACCTTACCGTCCTGAGCGACTACGGTCTCGATGACGACGACGTTGCCGCCATCAACCAGGCAAGCGGCACGACGGCCATCGAGTACGGCTACTTCAAGGACGTTACCGTAGACGGCTCCACGGACGCCATGCGCGTGATGAGCATGCCCGATGAGGTCTCCCAGCTCGAGCTCGTCGACGGCCGCATGCCCGAGCGCGCCGGCGAGATCGCCGTCGACACCAACGTCGGCGAGCAGTACGCCATCGGCTCCACCATCCGCGTGAGCGAGAAGGCCAACGCCATCAGCGACGAGACCTGTTTGAACGACACTGAGTACACCGTGGTCGGCCACGTCCACACGCCCGAGATCATCTCCATCGTGAACATGGGCCAGTCGACGGCCGGCACGGGCAGCCTTAAGGGCTACGCCGTGGTCGTGGACGACGAGTTCGACTCCGACGTCTACATGACCGCGCGCATGACCTTTGAGGACACCGAGGGCCTCGACCCCTACTCAAACGAGTACCGCGACCTCGTCCAGGAGCACAAGTCCGAGGTAGAGGCGCTTATCGCCGACCGCCCGGCGGCACGCCTCGCCACGGTCGTGGCCGACGCGCGGACCTCTATCGACGACGGCCAGGCGGAGGTAGACGACGCCAAGCAGCAGCTCGCCGACGCCAAGCAGACCCTGGACGACGCGGCCCAGACGCTCGCCGACGCCGCGACTCGGCTTGCCGACGGCCAGGCCGAGATCGACGACGCCCAGGTGCAGATAACGGACGGTGAGGCGCAGATATCCGACGCGCAGGCTCAGATCGACGAGAACCAGGCCACGCTCGATGCCGCGGCGGCGACCATCGCCGACGGCGAGGCGCAGCTCGTCTCCAAGGCCGGCGATTTGCGTGCCGCAGAGGCGCAGCTAGGCACCGCGAAGGCGCAGCTCGATGCTGCCAAGGCGACGCTCGACGAGAAGGCCCCGCAGGTCGCGGCCGCCGAGGCACGGCTGCTCGCCGCCAAGCAGCAGCTCGCCGAGGGCCGGCGCGCCTACAATGAGGGCACCGCCCGGCTCGAGGAGGCAAAGGCCCAGGTCCAGGCCTATGACGACGGCAGGGCCCAGCTCGACGCCGCCTACGCCGAGCTCGACGCCTCTCAGGACCAGGTCGACGCCGGCCGCAGCGAGGCCGCCGAGAAGACCGCCGAGCTCGACGCGGTGGCCGACCAGGCGGAGGCCGCCCGCGCCATGCTCCAGAAGCTTGACGACGCCGTGGTCTCCGCGGCCCAGCAGGTGAGCGAATCCGAGGAGAAGGTCTCTGCCCTTCAGGAGCAGATCGCCGCCGAGACCAACCCTGTGAAGAAGGTCGCCCTCCAGGTCGAGCTCGCGGCAACGCAGGCCAAGCTCCAGGCCCAGCAGGCCTACCTGGCGCAGCTCCAGGCCAAGGCCGCCTCCGACGAGGTGTCCTCGGCGCGGGAGCAGGTCGCCCAGTACGACGCCGGCCGCGCGTCCGTTGCCGAGGCCACGGCCCGGCTCGACGAGGCGCAGCAGCAAATCGACGCCGGCCGCGCGGAGGCTGACGAGAAGAAGGCCCAGCTCGACGCCGTCGCCGAGCAGGTCGAGGCCGCCCGCGCGGAGATTCCCCAGAAGGAGCAGGAACTCGCCGCGGCAAAGGAGCGGCTCGACGCCGCGGCCGCGCAGATAGCCGCCGCGGAGGCGGGGATCGCTTCTTACTATGAGGGGCTCACCACCTACCAGCAGGGCCTCGCGACCTACGCGCAAGGCCTGCAGTCCTACGAGGCCGGTCGCGCCGCGTTCAACGCCGCCGCCGACCAGCTCGCCTCCGGAAAGGCAGAGTACGCCTTCGGCGCCGCCGCCCTCGCCGCCGCCCGCGAGACCCTCGCCTCTAAGGTCGACGAGCTCACGTCCGCCAAGACGCAGATCGCGGAGGCCAGGCAGACCCTCGCCGAGAAGCTCGCCGAGTACAACGACGGCCTGGTTGAGTACGAGGACGGCCTCGCCGAGTACAACGACGAGCTGCCCGATGCGCAGCGGAAGATCGCCGACGGCGAGTCCGACCTCGCCGATGCCCGCGCCCGCCTGGCCAAGCTCTCCATGCCGGTCTATGAGGCCGACACGCGCCGCGAGACCCTGGGATCGGAGGCCTACAAGACCTACGACACCGTTTCCGAGATCATCGACTCGCTGGCCGCCGTGTTCCCCGTGCTTCTCTATCTCGTGGCCGCGTTCGTCACGCTCTCGACCATCACCCGCATGGTCGAGGAGGAGCGCATCAACTCCGGCACGCTCAAGGCGCTCGGCTACCGCGACGGCGACGTCGCCCTCAAGTTCGTGCTCTACGGCGCTCTTGCCGGCGGCATCGGCTCGTTTGCGGGCATCATTCTCGGGCATACCCTGATGCCCTACATCGTGTACAACGCCTATGGCGCCAAGTTCACGCTGCCCCCGATCCAGCTCGGCTTCTATCCGGTGATCACCTTGGTCGCCATAGTGCTCGCCGGCCTGTGCGCGGTCCTTCCCGCGGGCGTCGCCGTCCACCGCGAGCTCGGCGAGAAGCCCGCCGCGCTGCTTCTTCCCAAGCCCCCCACAGGCGGCTCGAAGATCATGCTCGAGCGCATCACCCCGCTGTGGAGCCGCATGAGCTTCACCCACAAGGTCACGGCACGCAACCTCTTTCGCTACAAGCAGCGCATGCTCATGACCATCCTCGGCGTTGCCGGCGCCGCCTGCATGCTCGTCGCGGGCTTCGGCGTCCAACACTCCATTCAGGAGATGGGAACCAAGCAGTTCGGCGCCATCCTCAAGTACGACATGATTGTGGCGCAGAGCTCGACAGCCACCGATGACCAGCTCGCCGAGCTCGACGACGCGCTCGTCGGAGACGAGGTGGCCTCCGAGGTCGCCCTTCACTACGAGTCCGTGAGCCTCAATGCCGGCGCGAACAACGACAAGCAGGAGATCACCCTGCTCGTGCCGGAGCAGTCCTCGGACCTCGACGAGTATCTTGACCTGCACGAGCGCAAGAGCGGCAAGAAGCTCGAGCTCACGGGCGACGGCGCTGTGGTCAGCGAGCGTCTGGCCACGCTGCTCGGGGTGGGCGTGGGCGACGAGGTCGAGTTCACGGCCTCCGACGGCAGCTCCCGTACCGTCCGCGTCTCCGGCGTGTGCGAGATGTACATGGGCCACTTCATCGTGATGAGCCGCGAGGCCTACGAGGGCTGCTACGAGAAGGGTTTCGAGGCCAACGCCGCCATGGTCAGGCTCGAGGACGGCACGCTCTCCTCGGTCGAGGACGCGGCCTCTGGCTTCATGGGGCTCAAGGGCGTCAAGTCCGTGGTCCAGAACACGGCGCTCCAGTCCCAGGTCGACACGGTCGTGGTCTCGCTCAACAAGATCATGGGCATCCTGATCCTCGTCGCCAGCATGCTCGCCGTGGTCATCATGTACAACCTGACGAACATCAACGTCTCCGAGCGCATGCGCGAGCTCTCGACCATCAAGGTCCTCGGCTTCCATTCCAACGAGACCACGATGTACATCTACCGCGAGACGATCATCCTCACGGTCCTCGGACTCATTGCGGGCTGGCTGATGGGCATCGCGCTGCATCAGTACATCCTGAACGTCGTCCCGCCCGACAACGTCATGTTCAACCCTGAGCTCGCCTGGATCGAGTTCATCGTTCCCGCCGTGGTCATCGGCGCGATCACCGTGGTGCTCTACTTCGTCGAGCTCCGCCGGCTCTCGACGGTGGACATGCTCGAGGCGCTCAAGTCCGTGGAGTAGGGCTCCCGGCGCAGACTGCCTGACGCAGGGTCCCGCCCCCGAGTTGTGAGCTGCCTCCCATTTCTCATGTCCAAGAAATGGGAGGCAGTTTGCTCGGGGGCGGGGCCTCTTGCCGTCGCCGCCCGGCCGGCTGCGGCGGAGGAACCGATAGTTGCGCGTTAGTTGCTGGCCGCAACCGCGCAGGTGGGGGGGAAGCTCTATTTTTTGAGCACGGAAGCGCGGCGGTCGACTGTTGAGCGCTGTTTCGTGGATACAATTGCCGCAACCCATCGAGAAAGGACTCCCCGTGAACGAGACTATCGCCTCCATGATCAACCGCCGCAGCTGCCGTAAGTTCACCGACCAGATGCCGACCGGCGCGGACATCGATGCCGTCGTCGAGGCGGGCCTCTACGCCGCCTCCGGCATGGACCGCCAGTCGACGATCGTCGTCAAGGTGACGAACAAGGAGCTGCGCGATCGCCTGAGCGCGATGAACGCCGCCATCATGGGCAAGGACCCCGGCTTCGACCCGTTCTACGGCGCCCCGGCCATCCTCATCGTGCTGGCCGACCGCGGCGTCGCCACCCACGTCTATGACGGCGCGCTCACCATGGGCAACCTAATGGTCGCCGCCGAGTCCCTCGGCCTCGCGAGCATCTGGATTCATCGCGCCAAGGAGGAGTTCGACTCCGAGGAGGGCAAGGCCATCCTCGCCGACCTCGGCGTCGAGGGCGATTACGAGGGCATCGGCCACTGCGCGCTCGGCTATTGGGACGGCGCCGCGCCCGAGCCGCCCGCCCGCCGCGAGGGCCGCGTTTTCTGCGCCGAATAGGTTCCGCCCGCGACCCCCGCGCCGTGCGCATCTGCTAGCCTTGAAGGCCGCGCGCCCCGCCTGGCGCGCGGCCTTTCCCATATACGAGCGCAAGGGGAGTCCCATGGACCTGAGCCAAGCCATAGACTGTGCGAGCGCCATCGCGCTGCCGTTCTTCCTGGACGACGCCGCCTTGACCGCGGAGCGCCAGAAGAACGAGGAGGCGCTCAAGGTCCTGCTCGATGCCTGGAAGGGCACCCCGGCGGGCGCCGAGCCCTTCGGCTTCGACCTCGTGCTCTCGCTCGTTGACCGCAACCGCGGGATCTGCGACATGATCGGCGCGGATAAGCTGCGGGACGTCTCGCCGACCGCCCTGGCGCGCAAACTTCCCGACGCCGACCTCGTCCGCGCCGTCGCGCGCATGCAGCACCGCTCCGACTCCGAGGTCGCCGCCATCGCGGGCCCCGGCCTTGAGGACCTGAACATCGCCTATGTGGACGCCCCGGTCTCCGGGATGGTCATGGGCATCGACATCGAGACGACCGACCGCGACCCGGCCCGCGGCTACGTGGTCAACATCGGCCT
>CAZEHG010000064.1:0-9772 GCA_964512475.1 uncultured Atopobium sp. | reverse complement strand
CGACCCCGCGATGACGCTGAGGGTCTACGCCGACAGCCTGGAGGACAGCAAGCGCTCAGGGATGGAGCGGCTGGACGGGATTTTGTAGGGGCGAGAGACTCCGCAAGGTGCGACAGGTACGAAACCGCTCCCCGCGCGCCGTCAGGCGCTCTGACGCGCGCGGGGCGATCGCCTACTCCCCCACCCGCAGGTACGTGAGCTCGAACTGCTTGACGCGGCGCATCTCGGGCATCGCGGCCTCCAGGCTGAAGGCGTCGCCCGAGTCGAAGCGCTGGTAGATGTCGAGGCCGCGGTCCAGCAGGATGTCCCACTCGCCGTCCACGTAGAGGTGCCTGGCGTGCAGGGCCCCCGTGCGGTCGATCACCCACGAGAAGTCCACGCCCATGGGCGCCACGGCGTCGCGGATCTGCGCCAGGTAGTCCTCCTGGCGGCTGTCGGGGTACTCGTCGGGCGCGGTCACGAGGCTCACGCGCACCTCGGGCATGGAGTAGTCGCGCCTCCTCAGCACCACCTCGAGCAGCTCCATGAGGTTGCGGCACTGGTGGAACGTGCGCACATAGGGGTCCACGACCCTCACCTCGCGCGCGCCCTCCAGGTAGTCGCCGAAGAGCGAGTCGTAGCTCACGCCCCTCTGGTTCTCGCGGAACACGCGGTGCCCCTCGAAGAGCGCGGGCCCCGCCGCCGCGCCCGGCGCGTCGTCCTCCGTCGCCGCCGCGGGCGCGCAGGCCTCCACCTCCGGCTCCCTCGCGTCGAAGAGGTCCTCCCCCGCCGGCGGCACGGCCGCGGGCGACCCCGGCCCGGCCACGAGGTCGCGCGCGTGGTAGGCGCCCGGGAACTCGGACTCCTCCAGCGTCCTCACCTCGCGGACCTCGCCCGTCTCGCGGTCGGAGTAGGAGAACTCCACGCGCTCGAAGGTGCCGTCGATGCGGTAGAGCTGGTCCTTCACGCGCTCGCGCATCTCGATCGCCGCCTCGAGCAGCCAGCGGCACTCCTCCTTGGTCATCTCCCTGCCGGGGAAGACGATCTTGGCAAGGCCGCTGAAGGTCTTGTTCACGCCGTCGCGATCGCGGGTGGAGATGCTGTCGGAGAGCTCGAACCACCTTGCGTAGAGGTTGGAGTAGTCCAGCGCCCTCAGGTGGCGCAGCGCCTCGGCCAGGTAGTCCACGATGAGGCCGAAGCCCTGGCAGAACATGTCGCCGCGGATGATGGCCATCTCCCAGCCGGGCACGTAGGCGTGGATGCGGTCGATGAAGGCCGGGGCGTGGTAGACCTCCGGCAGGTCCTCGAAGAGGTCGGTGTTGCGCACCATGTAGCCCACGTCGTGGCTCGTGTTGCCCACGAACGCCATCGACGCCTCGGCCGTGACCTGCTCGATGCCTCGCGAGAAGCTCTTGTTGGCCATGTAGTTCTTCATGATGTCCACGATGTCGGGCTTGGGGCGCTTGTTCTTGCCCGCGAACTCGTCGAAGGCGACGGCGTCCCAGTAGCCCACCAGGCCGATCTTGCCCGTGGAGTTGTTGACGAAGAGCTTGGCGGGCGTGACCTCGCCGCCGGAGATCAGGATGCCGTGGGGGCTGAACTCGCTGAACACGTGGCTCTTGCCCGTGCCCTTGGGGCCGAGCTCCACGTAGTTGTAGTTGCGCTCGCAGTAGGTGACCAGGCGCGTGAGCTGGTAGAGCTTCTCGCGGCCGGAGAGCTGGGCGGGGTCGAGGCCGATGGTGCGGATCACCACGTCCACCCACTCCCCGGCGGTGAAGGCCTCCCGCGCCCGGCAGTGCTCCTCCATGTCGAAGCCCGCCATCTGGATGGGCTTGAGCATGGTGAGGATGAAGGGGCTCTCGTCCTTGGCCTCATTGGCCTGGTAGGTGAGGTCGGCGATGCACCACACGCCCGAGACGAGCAGGCGCCGGTTCTCCTTGACCACGTCGGAGCCCACGAGCACGTGGGCGATGCCCAGGTTCTCGAAGGTGGCCTCGTAGGCGTCGCGGCGGGTGTTGAGCTCCACGCTCACCTTGTCGATGACGCGGCGGTAGCCCTCCTGGCGGATGTCGGAGCGCACGGCGCCCGCCTCGGCGCGCTGCACGTAGTGCTTGGCCAGGATGTCCTTCACGCGCTCCACGCCGGCCTCGATCTGCGCCTCGTCGTCGGTTGCGCAGTTCTGGCCGAGCAGGAACTCCAGCACGTAGCTGGGCACGGCGGCGTTGCCGCGCACCAGCTTGACCAGGTCCTTGCGCACGGCGTAGCCGGGGAAGGCGTCGTTTATCTTGCGGTCGAGCTCGTCCATCTTGCCCCCCTAGAAGTCCATGCCGAAGTTGCGGCGGACCCTGTACTTCTCGATCCTCTCCACCGCGTAGCGGTTGGTGGAGCCCACGCGGCGCTCGACCCTCAGGGCGAGCTCGGCGCCGTTGGGCACGTCCGACCCCACGGCGAGCCTCACCTTGAAGCGCCTCTCGTCCGAATCGGCGCTGGCGCTGGCGAGCTCCACGGCGGCGGTCTCGGAGACCACCTTGCCCGCCCCGTCCACGAGGTACGCCCTCAGGCTCGAGGGCAGCACGCCCTCCCCCACGGGCTCGGCCTGGAAGACCTCGAACGAGAGCGCGGCGCCGCTGATCACCCTCTGCCCGCCGGTGAGCACGTCGAAGCCCACGGGCGCGGCGGCCTGGGAGCCCTTGGCGGCGCGCGCCTCGAGGCACGGCACCACGGTCTCCTGCAGCGTCATGCCGCCGTGCACGAAGCGGGCCCCCGACCCCTGCAGGCGCAGGCGGCGTGTCCCCTTGGGCACGGCCACCTGGAAGTCGCCGGAGAGGCCGGCGTCCGCGGCGGGCATGACGACCAGCTGCGGGTCGGCCGGCACCTCGGGCGCCATGAGGAAGCGCCGGGAGTGCTTGGCATCGTCAGACTGCGTGACGGCGCCTAGAAGCGCGAAGTCGCAGGCCTCGTAGGAGGCCGGGTCCTGCTGGTAGATGAAGCCGTGGTCGGCCGTCACGAGCACGGTGGCGAAGCCCGCGGACGAGAGCGCCGAGACGAGCGAGACGAGCTCGCCCATGGCCTCGGACACGGCCCCGAAGGTCTCCGTCTCCGAGTCGCGCTTGTCGCCCGTGAGGTCGATGCGGTTGTGGTAGACGTAGGCCACGGGCGCGCCGGCGATCCCCGCGGCGCCCCCCGCCAGCACGTCCTTTGCCGAGGCGACCACGGCCCCCGGCACGGCGGCCTCGAGCACCTTCTGCCTGGCCGCGGCCCCCGTGGCGTCCGCGCCGCCCACCGTCGCCCTCTGGGTGCCGGGGTCGCACGAGAGCTCGGAACCCGGCAGCAGCGCGGCCATGCCGAGCTGCGTGTAGGACGGAAGGACGGAGAGCATGTGCGAGGCCTCGACGCGCAGCTTCCCGCCGGCGCGCAGGGCGTCGGCGAGCTCGAGCCCCGCCTCGTAGCGAAGGGCGTCGGAGACCACGACGGCCACCGGGCCCCTGCCCATGGCCACGCGCACGCGCTCGTCGAAGAAGCGCCCCTGCAGCGGCAGGCCCTCGGCCGGCGGCCAGTGCCCGGACGCCGCCACGAGCGACTGCCAGGCGCGCGCCAGCTCGTCGAGGCTTCGGGCGTAGGAGGCCTCCACCTTGGGCGCGAGGTCCTTCAGCTCCGCGACGCCGCGCTTGCCGGCCGTCTCCATGGCCGACCAGAACGCGCGGTAGGCGGCGTCCATGCGCCAGAGCGACCCCGCGTACGCCTCGAGCAGCTCGCCCGCCCCCTCGGCCGCCTTGGCGGTGGCGGCCCATCCGGCCTCGCCGGAGAGGACCTCGGATGCGGCGGCAAGCGCGTCGTAGGTGCTCAGCCAGCCGGCGGCGAGCGGCGCGGCGGCGCGGCGGGCGCGGACCTCGCGCACGCGGCCGGCCACGTCGGCGCGGGTGGCCACGTCGGCGGCGAGCCTGCGCACGACCTCGGCGTCCACGTGCGGCAGCAGGCGGTGCGCCACGAGCGTCTCCATGGGGAGCGATGCCAGGTCGCGGCCCCTCATCACGTCGTCGCAGGTCTTGTCCACGAGCCTCCCGAAGGCGCCGGCGCGGCGCTGGTCGTTGGCCATGGCGCTGAGGAGCACGTCCGCGTCCTGGGTGAGCGTGCGCGCCTCGCCCGTGAGGTCCGAGCAGGCCGAGAAGACGCACTCCAGCGCGAAGTCGGCCACGCTCGGCTCGTCGGCCGCGTAGCCGAAGCCCTCCCGCAGCGCGGCCCAGACCGCGGCTTCCAGGCCGCACCGGGAGGCCAGGCGCATGGCGGAGTCGTCGTCGCGCGCCCACTGCTCGAGCAGCCTCATGGCGATCGCCCGCAGCGCGTCGGTGCGGTGCAGGTCGGACGAGCCGCAGCACGCGGCCGCCATGGCGAGCTCCACGCCGGCGGCGTCGGGCGCGCCGGCCAGCCAGTCGGCGCCCTCGACCAGTGCCGCGAGCGCGCGCCGGCGCTCCTTGGAGCGGAAGAACTCCGCGTGCGGGGCGAGCGCCCCGGCAAGCGACTCCGGGAGCCCGAGCTCGTCAGCCCAGGAGCTGGACTGCGCGGCCGAGAAGGGCTTTGCGAGCGCCTTCACGCCCAGCAGGAAGTCCTCGTCGATGGCCGGCGCCCCGCCCGCGCGGTAGACGACGAAGCGCCCCTGGGGCTCCCCGCGCAGCACGCGGCGCTTGAGCGCCAGCGCGTTGCCCGAGGCCACGAGCACCTCGGCGCCGGCGACCTCGAGCCCCGCCACGTCATCGGCGAACTCGCCCCTCGCGTCCTCCCAGAACACCACGCGCGCCCCCGCGCTCGCGGCCTCCAGCTTCCTCCGTATGTTCTCGTCAAGCGCCATGTGACCTTGCCAATTCCGTGAATCGCGGTTACTGCTAGGTTAGAAGGGTCTACAATTGCCTTGCACTTGGTTGTGGTGTACGTCGTGCACTAGACATCCTCGTGTAGCTTTGCAAGAGCAAGCCCCCTTCATTGAGGTTAGGTGGTCTGACGACCACTATTGGCCGATTTGTCGGGGGCTTTCTTGTATTTCAGGAAGTCATAGATGCGAATCAGGCGCTTGAGCTCGGAGTTGTTCGGAAGCGCGCCCTTGTCGCCCTTGAGCAAATCCACAAGGTAGCCGCGCAGGTCTTCGAGGTCGACCTCGTCCTCGTTGAGGCAGTACAGTCGAGAAAAAGCCTTCTCCGGCCCCTCCACCTCAATGATGCCCCTGACGCTAAGCTCCGGGTACCTCGCCCGCACATTCCCCCTCGTACGCCTCAGAGAGCTGTTGAGGAAGGAATCTACGGAGTCCTTTTCAGCCAGCTGCCTACGCAGCGCAGGATCCTCGATTTCACCGTCATAGCCGGCAAGGTACTTGTACATGGGCAGTCCGCCCGAGTTGGTCCTGAGCAGGTTGGGCAGGTACTCTTTCACCACAAGCTTCGGGGCGAAATAGCCGTTATCCAGCACGACGTCCTCGTACAGCTTCTCCGCCTTCACCATATGGCCGTATGCCGCCTCGGAGGTCGCCGGGGTCCCAACGCCGAGCACGAACGCCTGGCCCTCCGGCAGCTCATCAAGCGTCTCGAAGCCAACCTGGACGGCAAGGCGCTCGGTCGACGCATCGCCTTCGACCAGGCTGTAGATGCTCTTACGAAGCTCCCTCAGCACGCTCGGAGAAAAGCTACTCTTCGACTCAGCGATCGCGCGATAGACCAGTCCGAAGTTGTTCGTGGTCACCTTAGTCATCTCGATGGTGCCCACGCCCCCGAACGTAATGGAATGGGTCGAGATTCCGTTCTCCCCACGCTCGAGGAAGATGAACCTGTCGCGAAGGCGCTCGCGATACTCCGGCTTCATGCACCTCACGATGGATCGGAGAATGTCCTGGATGTCGGGGTCGGAGATCGAGTAGCCGATGAACACGATCGGGTACTCGACGAATATCGTCAGAAGCTTTGCCGCGAGGTAATCCCTCGTCTCGTCAAGTTCCTTGTAGTCCTCGGCACACAGCACCATGGTCTCCGGGTCGTCGATGGACCCATGGATCTTGTAGATCTCGCCGATCTCGAAGGTCCTCTGGAACAGCAGGTCGTCCTGGCCGACGAAAGTGGCGAAGCCGGGGAAGAGCTCCTCCAGCAGGCGGTCGTAGTTCGTCGTGATGATGCCGGCGATCCTTCTGCGCCCGGCCTCCTTGAGCACCTCGAGCTCCCCCTCCTCGAGGTGCTCGGAGAACGACGCCAGATGCTCGGCGGCCAAGACCTTCAGCGGGGACTTCTGCGCCCTGATCTCGGACGAGTGCTCGGCCCTGTAGCCCGAGAACCTGTCGGACCCGAGCACGTCGAGGCGGAGATCCTCGTCGATGAGGGTCGCGACAGACGGAAGCTTCCCGTAGCGGGCGTCATCGTCGGCGCGGGCCTGATACTTCTCGTACGCGAACTCCTCGTCGCTGGCCAGGCCGCAAAGATAGCGGAGAAGGCCGGCCCAGTCCTCGGTTCCGAGGTATCGGCGCGAGAAGCCGGACCCCACGAACAGATAGGGGCTCCTACCCGCCTGGTTAATTAGGCGGGTGACGCTGGCAACCAGCTCATTGTCGGAATTGTTCATGCTGCCCCCTCGTCCTACTTGTCTTCCAGCCGCATCTTAAAGGGAAAGACCCTGCCGCTCTCGGTGGCGATAATTCTCTCCCTTATTGAATCGGACTCTTTCAGGCCGCCGCTTGCAAGTAGGAACGAGTCGATTGCCTCGTCAACACGCTTCCCCCTGTCGTAAGCGGAAAACGTTTTGGGGCCACTCGCCATCTCATAGGAGAACAGGACGAGCAGCGCATTTTGGTTCTCAACCATCCTCGAGTGCACCGCGGACCACCACCTGGCGTCGCTGGCCCCAAAAGACATCCCGTAGATGCAGATGATATCCGCGGAGCCGATCAAATCCATTCCCTCGTGGTCCCTTTCCCTGGCATTGACCTCTCGCTCGGTCTCGCCCTTTACGAGAAACTTGGTCACGGAACGGTCGGAGGCAAACGCGTCGTTTGCGATCTGTCCCGAATGATCGACACCGCAGATTATCTCGCGCGACTCCAAGGAGCCGTGGACCTGAATGAAATTTCCCAACCTGCAGCTTGCCTGGCCGAGCCCTCTGAGGATCGTGCCCTTGCCACCAGCGGACTCGTACATCCTCCGCATGAGGCTCGTGTAGTTGAAACATGCCACGTCAAAATGCCAGTCCTCGCGCTCGCGATTCTTTCGAGCGTCCTGAAACATCTTGTACTGTAGCTCCGGCAGTTTCCTTTGAAAGGTCGCCATAGACGCCATGCAGTCGGCTGCATTGGAGTCCACAAACTCGCTGGAGACTATATCCTCCTTCTCCAACAGCCATTCACCCAAGAGATTGCAGAGGGCGGACGCCTGCTCCAAATAATCGACGGCGCGGCCCTCATCAAAATCAGCGGCATGGGCGCCGATCTGGCTCTCATAGTCGGACCAAACGGACACGTCCTTCCTAATGTTGTTGGCAAGTTCCCGCGTCCCCGAGCTAACGTCTGGGGATTCGGAGACCGCTAGGACGTGCTCGAGGAATGGCTCCGGGCTCGTCTTTAGGCCCGCAGCCATATCGAACCCGTTGCCAACAAGAAAGACTGAATGCATATGGTCTCCTAGCTCAAACCCTGCACCTTGGCGAGGGCGCCGGCGAACTTGGGGTAGTTGGCCTTGACGCCGTCGTCAAGGTCGATCTCGACGCGCTTCTGGGAGAGCGGGTGGAGCACGTCGCGGTCCCAGGCCTTGAGCTCCTCGGCCATCTGGCGGTACTTGTTGGCCTTGGCGGCGTCGCGGGCCTGGCCCGTGGCCTCCAGGGTGCCGGCGGCGCTCTCGAGCCCCTGGCGGTAGGGCCTCACGTACCGCGTGAGCACCAGGCCCACCGTGTCGGCGTCCATGCGGTGCATGTACACGAGCGCCTGGAAGCTGCCCTTGGGGCTGCTGAACATCCAGTAGATCGGCCGCTTGCCCGAGCCCGTGACCTGGTAGGTGTCGCAGTGGTCCTTGTAGAAGTCCTTCGCGAAGTAGGTGCGCAGGTCGCGGCCCAGCGCGCCCTCGATGAACTGGACGTTCTCGGCCAGATCGTCCTCGCCGTAGGTGTCGGACAGCCAGTTTCGGAAGCTCCGCACAACGTCGTCGCGGAAGTTCATGTCTTCCACCTCGGCGAGCACGGGCAGCACGTTGTCCTCGTCGGGGAGGAACCCGGCCCCGGGCACCTCGGCCCTGAAGTCCTCGGCCGTCTGCTGCGCGTCGGCCAGCACGAGGCCCTCCTTGTAGGCGGAATAGCGCCCGAAGAGGCAGCCCACTCCGTAGGAGACGAGCGAGCGCACGTCGCGCGCGAGGTCCGCGCGGCGCACGGACACCTTGTCGTCCGGCACCTCGACGGGCACCTCGCCCTCCATGCCGTAGATCCTGGCGAATATGCGGTTGAGCCCCTCCTCGTTGGCCTTGAGGCGGGTGAAGCGCCTCTCGCACTCGGCGGACCAGCGGGCGAACTGGTTGGCTATGAGGGGCTCGCCGGGCTGCGCCAGCGGATGGGACTTGAAGTCCCACGAGGTCTCGAAGGAGTCCCAGTCAACACGCGACAAATCAACCGCTTCAGAAGCAAGTGCCTCCGATTCACCCTCGAGCACTGATTCAACAACTGGCAATTTCTGAACCTCGCCAACGGCAACGGTGATCGTCGGGGAGAACAGCCTCTGGAACTTCGCCCCAACCGAGGAATTCAAAAAAGACAGGTACTCAAAAAAATGGTTCTTCGGGTAAACACCTATGCCAGCCATATCTGACAAATAGCCATGGCCTTTATAGCGAAAAGCCCCGCCACCTATCTTCGACCAGGTGATCATGGGAACAAATTTGAGATCATCCTTGTAATCTTGCACATGCCTGGTCTCACCCGGAAGAAGCGTTTTAACTTCCTCCCCGTTATTTTTCCAGTTCAGAACTTCAAAATCATTCCCATACCACTTTCTGGTCTCTCCACCCTTATTCAGCGGAAACCATTTCTTGTCAATTGAGGCAAGTTCACTGCAGCTATTTACGCCAAAAGCAATCCCAGCAAGCCCGATTTCCCACCAACACCGGATAAATGCCGAGTTCTTTCCCGTTTGAATACCGACAGACCCGGGCATCAGTTCGCCAAGCAATGTGCCCTCATTGAAGGCTTTGACCATTGAGTCCGAAACCCAATAAGCGGAACATAGCTTGCCGGGGATTTCGTTAAAAAAGTCCTGCGAAATCCGGAATCGACGCCCCTCGCCTCCGTTCTTCGCTGCCCTACCGAGGACACAACGCTTTTCCTCGGGCGTCGTGGCATCAACGCAATCGATAAAGACAGCAGGAGTTGACGGATTTTGATTTGAAAAGACAGTTGCGCATACTTGCACAACCTCGCCACCGATTTGCTCGAAGGCGTGCGGGCCCAGGTGGGCCATCGAGGAGATTGCTTTGTTTTCAATAACCCAAGCGCGCATCTTCTCATAGCTCTTTGAGGTAAGCCAAGAGTGCATCGTCACCATAGCGTTGTAGCCGCGCTCGCCCGCGAGGCTGAAGCCGCGGCGGATGAAGCAGGTGCAGAGGTCGTCCTTCTCGTTGGGGAAGGCCTTCTTCACCCACGCGGACATCCAGGCGTCGAGCTTGCTGGACTTGAGGTAGGGCGGGTTGGCCACCACGCAGGCGTAGGGGCCGGAGAGGGCATTCAGGGCCTCGTGCATCCGCTCGAGCTTGGCGAGCGTGGCGCCGGCGAACATGCCGTTGGCCTGGCG
>CAZEHG010000063.1:0-9815 GCA_964512475.1 uncultured Atopobium sp. | reverse complement strand
CGCCAACAAGTGGGGCGTCGACCCCGAGGCCATCACCCCGGCCCGCCGCATGGAGAACGGCAAGGACTTCCACCCCGCCTCCGCGTTCACCGCGTTCTCCCACCAGTTCTCCTCGATCTGCGGCGCGGGCCCCGTCACGGGCACCATCGTCGCCATGGCCTTCGGCTGGGTCCCGGTCGTGCTCTGGGTCCTCGTCGGCGGCATCTTCTTCGGCGCCGTTCACGATTTCGGCGCGCTCTACGCCTCGATGAAGAACAACGGCAAGTCCATCGCCCAGCTCGTCGACAAGTACATCGGCAAGACCGGCCGTCGCCTCTTCCTGCTGTTCCAGTGGCTCTTCTGCATCATCGTCATCGCTGCTTTCACCTCCATGGTCTGCGGCACCTTCAAGTACACCGCGGCCGCTGAGGGCGGCATCGACTTCACCAAGTCCTATGCCGCCGGGTGCGCCGGCACCATCTCGATCCTCTTCACCTTCGTCGCCATCGCCTTCGGCTGGGCCCGCGAGAAGTTCAACCTGAAGGGTGCCGCCGAGTTCGCCGCCGCCGTGGTCTCCATCGTCGTGATGTTCGCGGTCGGCATGCAGTTCCCGCTTTACCTCGACCTCAACCAGTGGATCGCCGTCGTCATGGTCTACCTGGTCTTCGCGTGCGCCATGCCGCTGAACGTCCTTAAGACCCCGCGCGACTACCTCACCACCATCATGATGGTCGTCATGATCGTCTGCGCCGTCATCGGCATCTTCGTCCTCGGCGTCCGCGGCGAGGCCACCATCACCGCCCCGGCCTTCGTGGGCTTCTCCACCAAGTCCGGCATGATGTTCCCGGTGCTCTTCGTGTCCGTCGCCTGCGGCGCGCTCTCCGGCTTCCACAGCCTCGTCTCCTCCAACACCTCCTCCAAGCAGGTCTCTAACGAGGAGGACGCGGTCAAGGTCGGCTACGGCGCCATGGTCCTCGAGTCCTTCGTCGGCGTCATCGCCATCATCGTCGCTGGCATCATGTTCTCCGACATGAACACCGCCGGCACCGGTGCTCTCAACAACGGCGTAGCCAGCACCCCGTTCCAGATCTTCGCGGCCGGTATCGCCCGCGGCATGACCTCCTTCGGCATCGACTCCACCGTCGCGACCGTCTTCATGACCATGAACGTCTCGGCCCTCGCCCTGACCTCGCTCGACGCCGTCGCCCGCATCGCCCGCACCGCTTTCTCCGAGTTCTTCGCGAGCTCCAACGACGCCCTCGCCCTTGATGAGGAGCAGTCCGGCGCCATGAAGGTCCTCGGCAACCCCTGGTTCGCCACCGTCGTCACCCTGGTCCCGGGCCTCGCCCTCACCTTCGGCGGCTACCTGGCCATCTGGCCGCTCTTCGGCGCCTCCAACCAGCTGCTCGGCGGCATGACGATGATCACGCTCGCCGTGTTCTGCAAGTGCACCGGCCGCAAGGGCGTCATGCTCTACGTGCCCGTCGCCTTCCTGCTCGTGTGCACCTTCACCTCGCTCGTCCAGTCCATCATTGGCTGCGCGACCGCGCTTTCCGCCGGCACCGCCGCGTCCGTCTTCAACTCCGTGCTGCAGCTCATCTTCGCCGTGCTGCTCATCGTCCTCGGCTTCATCGTGGCCTACAACTGCCTGAAGGAGCTCTTCGGCAAGGCCGCCGGCTCCATCCCCGACGAGGAGCCCGAGTGGACCGAGCTCGGCCGCAAGAACGTCGCTGCCGCCGCTGCGGACGCCCGCGCCCCCAAGGCCTCCGGCGACGTGGCCGCCGAGTAGCGCCGCCCCATACCGCGTTTTCACGCCGCCCCGCGACCCGTTAAAACGAAGAAGCCCCCCGCATCCACGCGACTCGGATGCGGGGGCTTTCTTGTGCGCGTCCTTCTCGGCGATGGGGCACGCGGCAACCCGCCGACCGGCAAAGGCCTCGCTACTCGACGTCCTCGACGACGGGGGCCTCGGGCGCGTTCTTCTTGACGGACTCGATGCCCCTCTTGCACGCCTCCTTGGAGGTGTAGACCTGCGAGGAGGCGATGGTCTCGCCGTTGCCGGCCTTGAGTACGAAGCGGAAGCCTGCTTCGGTCTGCGTGATGACGAACTTGCCCATGGCGCTCTCCTTGTTACGTGTGTCAGGCCTCGCGGCCCTTTTATGGGATTCTAAGCGCTGGTCCCCTTGCCCGCCGGATGATTCGCCCCGCTCAACCAGTTGTTCAGAACAGGTGGCTGAGCGGGGCGAACCGATGGTGTGCCTCAGGCCGAATCTCCCCGCGGGGGCTTGGCCGCGCGGAGGCCGGCTGGTCTTGGGCAAGAAGCTACTCCGCGTGGCTCCAGGTCGTCTCGGGGGCGAGCTTGAAGGCGATCGTGTACTGGTTGATCAGAGGGTCGACGTGGCAGAAGAACACGCACCCGTCGAGCGGGGCCGTGAGCATCTCCTTCACGTGGGCGTCCCCGCAGTCGAGCACCTGGCCTAAGGTCTGGCCGGCGCGGACGCGCTCGCCGGGCTCCACGTCGCGCAGGAAGAATCCCCCCGCGCGCTCGCATCGGACATCGACGAGCGACGCCTCGTCCAGGCGGCTCGAGCGGAAGCCGCCGGGGAGGGCGAACTTGATGACGCCGCGGTTGTCGAGGAAGCGCATGACGCAGTCCTCCACCTCGGTCGCGTTGCGCGTGGAGAGGCCGCCCATGTCGCGCACGAAGACCGAGAAGGCGTGCGTGCCCCAGACCTGCCAGTTGTAGTTGAGGGTGGTGGTGTCGAAGCTCGAGGGCTTCTTCGCCACGACGTAGGGGAACCCGAAGGCGTCGGCGAGCTCGAGCGACTCCCCGGAAATCGCGCCGGCGTCCGTCACGCGCACGTGGGGCTGGAAGTCGCCCGAGAGGTAGAAGCTGCAGAGCTGGATGCCGTAGGCGTAGCCTTGGACGGCGCGGAAGAGCCCGTCGGCGATGCGCTGGGTCGTCTCGCCGAGGTCGTAGCCGGGGAACATCCGGTTGACGTCGGTGTTGTCGACCGGCCAGAAACGCTTTGAGATGTTCATGGAGAAGGCGTTGACCGACGGCACCACGAGGACGCGCTTGGCGGGGTCCACGCCGCCCTTCTCCTCGAGGATCGAGAGGCGACGGACGAGGTCCGCGCACACGAAGGTCTGCTCGACCTCGTTGCCGCGCATGGAGCCCACGATGGCCACGCACTTCTCGGCATCGGCGTCGCCGAATTCGTATCCCCAAATGGTGAGGGGCTCGCGGTAGGGGGTATCGAGCGTGTAGAGGTTGGTTTTTCTCATTGTTCGGCGTCCTTAAGGATTCGGCCCAGAAGCGAGCCCGGGTAGACGACGGGGTATTCGCGCAGCGTGAAGAGAAGCCCGGAGACCGGCGCCGTCACGCGCTCGGCCACCTGGCCGGTGAGCGTGTTCGCAACGATGCCGATGAGCTGGCCCTTCTCGACCATCGAACCGTGCGGCGCCTTGGGCAGGAATATGCCGCCCTCGGCGGCGTTTAGGTAGCTGACCTCGCCGTCGTTCGAAACGACGGGCGGCTCGGCGGCCTTGAAGGGCCCGCCCCAGGCTCCCAGGTGCTCCGCCAGGCGCAGGATGCCTTGGGTCAGGCTCTCCCCGTTGTCTTCGGTGATGCGCATGCCCACGCCCGTCTCGACCACGAGCGCGCGGGTACCGGTCGTGTTGAGCGCGTAGGCGAGGGTGGATTGAAGGACCGTGGCGGAGGCGTGTACCCAGACGAAGTCGACGTTGAGCAGCGGCGCCAGGGGCAGGAGCTCCTCGGCCGAGATCTCGTTGATTCTGACCTGCGGTATCTCGCGCAGGAAGATGTTCGAGGCGTGGATGTCGATGGCAACGTCGGCGCCCGAGATGTCGCCGATGACGGCGGCGGCGAGGGTCTCGGTGAGGTCGCCGGCGGGTTTCCCGGGGAACGTACGGTTGAGGTCGACGTCGAACATAGGCACGCTGCGCTCTATGGAGTTGATGCCGAGCGGGTTGATGGCGGGGTAGATGTCCACCGTGCCGTAGAGCGCGCCGAGGTTCTCCTCGAGCAGCTGCGCCAGGCGGAACGCCACGTACTGCCCTTCGAGCTCGTCGCCGTGGATGCCCGTGACGACGGCTATGCGCGGGCGGTGGCCGTCTGCGGCCGCCTCGCCGCCGAAGGGCTCGTGCGCGGTGCCGACGATGGTGTGTTTTTGTATGAGCAGGTGCTCGCCCACGGGGAGCTCTGCCGAGAAGACCGTTTGGATCAAGGCCGACTCACCTTCCTGCGCCTCGTTCGTTTCTTGACCCGTCCAGTATGGAGCGCGGCGAGGCCGGCCGCGGCAGCCTACAGGTGTTGTTAACTTGACGCGAAACGCGAGGAAACATCCGCAACAAAGCGCGGTGGCGGCCGGGGCGGGGAGGGGAGCGACGTGCGCGGCGCCCGGGCCTCTTGCCCCGAGACGCCGTCGGCGTCGATGCGGCGCGGACGAGCCGGCGATTCGCCTCGAGGTGGCGTCGCGGGCACCGCCTCGATGGGTTTCTTGGCAAGAGGCGCCTCGAGCCGCCTCGTGGCTGCGCGATAACGCAGGGAAAACCTCCCGTGGAGCACAGGGAGTGCCGCCTCGAGAGGTTTCCGTGGGGGGAAGAGGGTCTTTGGAATCAGAGGGGCTAGCCGCTGTAGGTGCCCAGCGCGGCCCAAGCGGCGTCGTCGGTCACCTGCACGCGGACCGTCTGGGACTGGTGGGCGGCGCCGACGAAGACGCCGCGCTCGATCGGGCAGTCGGCGAAGTCGCGCCCGCGGCTCAGCGTGATGTAGCTGCAGTCCGCCTCGCGGCGGTTCGTCGGGTCGATGCCGTGCCAGCGGGCGCCGTCGTGGACCTCCACCCAGGCGTGGGTCTCGCCCTCGCCCAGAAGAAACCCGTTCACGTAGCGCGCGGCCACGCCTGCTTGGCGGCAGCAGGCGATGAGCAGGTGAGCGTAGTCCTGGCAGACGCCGCACCCGAGCGCGAGCGCCTCCTCGGCGGTCGTGTCGACGCCGGTGGCGCCCTTCACGTACTCCATGCGCTCGCCTACGGCGCCGGCCAGGCGACGGGCCTTCTCGAGGGCGGACGCGTTGCAGCTCACGCGCAGCACGTCGCCGACGAACTCCTTGACTCCGGCACCCGCCCGCGTGAGCTCGCTCTCGCGCAGGTACATCGGGTGCAGGGGGACGGCGCGCGTCTGGGCGGTGTCGACCATGACCATTCCGGACGAGATGAACGAGAAGCTGCCGTGCGGCGCCTCGAGGCGTCCTACCTGCAGCTTATTGCCGAAGCCGTCGACCTGACCGCAGAGGGTGGCCGGGGGGTCGACGACGATCTGGGCGTCCATGACGACCTGCGAGCCGGTGTTGGGCGGCATGCAGCGCAGCACGAACTGATGCTCCTTGACGGGCTCGCTGAAGTCGAGCCTCGTCTCGAAGAAGTAGTTGAGGATCTTCATGGGCCGCCCCTAGAAGACGCGCGCCGCGTGGACGAGGATGAGGCCGAGCTGGTCGTAGGTGACCTCGGCCGGGAACGTCGGCGCGTAGGCGAGCTCGACGAGGGCCTTCAGGTCCTCCTGGCTGTAGGGGGCACCGGTGCGGTTGACGCGCGCCGAGAGCCGGTGCACCTCTTGCCGCACGCGCCCGAGCTTGTAGGAGAGACGGGCATAGAGGTCGATTCGCTCGACGGAGATGCCGCACTTTATGAGGTTCCTCGCCGCGTCCGACTCGACGAAGTCGTCGACGCAGCCCTTGAAGGCCATGATGTTGTCCTGGACGACCTGAAGGTCGAGCAGGGGGGCGTCGCTTATCTTCGCCGCCTGGAGGGCGTCGACCGCCATCTGGACGTAGGACAGCGACTCGGTGCCCAGCACGTCGCGCAGGCGCATGGCGTTGTCGTATGCGGCGTCGAGGGAGTGCGCGATGGAGGCGGGGCAGTCCGCGCCGAAGAGGCACGCCTGGAAGAACTCGCGCGGGGTCTGCGCGTCGTCGTCGAAGCCGAGCTCGGCGAGCTGGCCCTTCCACTCGTCCCCGTCGGCGTCGAGCGCCTGGTCGTAGGCGGCGAGAATGAACTTCTGCGTGGTGTAGGCGCGCTCGACGTAGCGGCCGAGCCACAGCAGGTGGTCGGCCTTCTCGAGCGAGAGCGTGGCCGTGGTGAGCGCCGGTGCGCCGGCGCGGCCGTTTACGAAAGCACCCATGTGTCTTTGAAGCCCCCTCCCTGGGACGAGTTGACGATGGCGGAGCCCTCCTCGCGCGAGTAGCGCGTGAGTCCGCTTGGCCAGACCTCGGTCTTGGCGCCCGAGAGCACGAAGGCGCGCAGGTCGGCCTTACGCGGCACGATCTGGCCGTCGATATAGGTGGGCAGGCAGAGAAAGTCGACGACCTCCTGGGCTATGAATCGCCTGGGCTCGCGGCGGATGAGCGCCTTCAGGTCATCGAGCTTCTCCTCCGTGAGGCTGCTGCCGAAGACGACGCCGTAGCCGCCCGCCTCCGCGACGTCCTTGATCACGAGCTTCTCGGCGTTCTCCTGGACGTAGGCCATGTCGTCCGGATAGAAGGGCAGGTAGGTCGGTGCGTTCTTGAGGATGGGGTTCTCGCCCAGGTAGTACTCGACCATCTTCGGGACGAAGTAGTAGATTCCCTTGTCGTCTGCCGCGCCGTTGCCCGGCGCGTTGATGACGGCGACGTTGCCGGCGCGGTAGGCGCTCATGAGGTTGGGCACGCCGATGAGGGAGTCCGCGCGGAAGCACAAGGGGTCCAGGAACTCGTCCGAGAGCCTGCGGTAGACGGCCCCCACGAGCTGGTTGCCGGTGCCCCCGCGGTAGTAGAGCCGCTCGTTCTCGACGAAGAGCTCCTGGGGCTCGGCGAGGACGGCGCCGGCCTTCTCGGCGAGGTAGGTGTGCTCGAAATAGGCTGCGTTGTAGCGGCCCGGGGTGAGGATGACGCTCAGGCCGCCCGTGTTCACGTTGTCCATCACACGGCGCAGGCGGTCTCCGTAGTCGCGGTTGTCGACGAGCGAGGCGTCGCGGAACGTCTCGGCGTCGCAGCGGCGGCAGAGCCGGCGCGCGACGAGAGGGTAGGAGGCGCCCGACGGGATGCGAAGGTTGTCCTCGAGCACGAACCACTCGTCGTTCTCGCCCTCGACGAGGTCGATGCCCGAGATGTGGCTATAGATGCCGCCCGGCGGCGTGATGCCCTCGCACTGCGGCAGGTAACCCGAGCTCGCGAAGGCGAAGTCCTCGGGGACGACGCCGTCGCGGATGATCTGCTTGTTGCCGTAGACGTCGGCGAGGTAGGCGTTCAGGGCGTCCACGCGCTGCGCGAGCCCTCGCTCGAGGACCGCCCAGACGTCCGCCTTAATCACGCGCGGTATGGCGTCGAAAGGGAAGAGCCGTTCGTTGAACTGGCCGTTCTTGTAGAGACCGAACTTCACCCCGTAGCGTGCGAGCTGCTGGTTGATCTTCGGCGTGTGCTCGAGAAGGCTCTCGTACACAGGTGCTTCTGAGGGCATAGGCCGCCCCTCTCCATGAGTCGTGCCGACGGTATGCGACTCATGTTGCGCGCCACGTGTTTCGGAGATTCCCCTCTTCCGTTTCGCGGGCGTGAATGCTTGGCTCCGCAATGTAACGGCGGCGTTAGGAGAGCGGCCCCTTCCGCAGCAGCGCCTCCGCCTCGCGATCGCGCGGGAACGCCATTTGCAGCAACTCGTGGAACCGCGCGTTGTGGCTCGGCTCGGCGAGGTGGGTGAGCTCGTGGGCGACCACGTAGTCCAGGCACGAGGGCGGGTAGGCGGCCAGGCGCACATTGATGCGGATGCGGCCGGTGGCCGGCGTGCAGGATCCCCAGCGGGTCTTCATCTCGCGCAGCTGCCAGCCGGTTGCGTGCAGACCCGTGGCGGCCTCCATGCGGGCGACGGCGCCGGGCAGCGCCCGCTCGAGCTCGGCGCGCCAGACATCGGCCGCCTCGGCGCCGGCATGAAGCTCGGCGGGCTTTCCCCAGAGTGCGAATGTCCCCTCGGCCCCATCGGCGCCGTTCCTTCGCGCCGTCCTTTCGATCGCGCGCTCCAGCCAGTCGGCGTGCTCGGCGAGAAACGTCGCCGCGGCCTCGCGCCCGACTGACCGCGGCACGCTCATCCGCGCCGTGCCGTCTGGCCGTACGCGCAGGTTGATGCGGCGCACGGCCTTGCGCTCGACCTCGACCTCGATGCCGCGCGCCTGCAATCTATATGTTTGTCGCTTCGCCATGGGGCAATCATAGGGTGCCGCTCCCGTAGACTGACGTATGGATATGAGCCGACAGAAAGGAACACACAGATGTCCAACCCCGTGCAGCACGGCGCCGTCGAGGCCACCGAGACCGAGCGCCCCGCCGTCTATGCCAAGCGCGACGCGCTTCTCTCCGAGCTCTGCGGCCTCGGCACCACCATGACGAATGCCATGGCGGCCGCACCCGGCTTCGTCCCCTGCGGCCACGCCTTCGGCGTCGTCATCGAGGGCCTCTACGCGAGCGTGGCCTGCGGCTCCGAGGCGGAGCTCGACGAGCTCATCGCGGCTGTCCATGACCGTAGCGAGCACGTGAGCGCCCACCGCGGCGTCGAGCCCGGCGCCGTCGCCTCGCCAGCGGCGGGCACGGGCGAGGCGGCGCTTCTCCTCGCGGCCCTTCGCGGCATGGCCGCCGACGCCTACTGCGCCATGGGCCTCGGGCGCATGGACGACGAGGCCGACATACTTCTCGCCAATGCGCTCGCCGCCCTCGGTGCCGGCGAGGTCGGCCACGACCTGCTTGTCCGCGCCGGCGCCGCGGCCGCGAAGCTCCGCGAGCTCGCGCGCTAGGGGCACAGCGTCCTTGGCGGCGCGTGTGCCCCGTCTTGCCCGACTCCGCGCGGGGCTCGTCCACTCGCGTCGGCTCGTTGCGCGGGGTCTCGAGCGGTTTTTTTGTCCGCTCCCGTTCTCCTTGCGTTCTAAAATTGCGAACTTTTGTGTTTTGCTTAGGTTGGGGACCCTATACGGTGTATTTCAACTGGGAAAAAGCCTGGAAACCTGCGTGGGATTCTCCGCAATCCCGTGCAAAACACAAAAGTTCGTCTTTTTAGTCTCATGGGAAGCCGAAAGCCCCTCTGCAGGTCGCCTCGCGCGTGCTTTTGGGTAAAGAACAGCAATCAACCAACTCGGAAAAGAGGCGCCCGACCACATGCTCGAGCTCAACAACATCCGCAAGGAATACACCACCGGCTCCTTCACCCAGGTCGCGCTCGACGACGTCAGCGTGTCCTTCCGCGACAACGAGTTCGTGGCCATCCTCGGACCCTCCGGCTCCGGTAAGACGACCCTGCTCAACGTGGTCGGCGGCCTGGACCACTTCGACTCGGGGGACCTCGTCATCGACGGCATCTCGACCAAGGACTTCCGCGACCGCGACTGGGACGCCTACCGCAACAACCGCATCGGGTTCGTTTTCCAGAGCTATAACCTGATCCCGCACCAGACCGTGCTCGAGAACGTCGAGCTCGCCCTCACGCTCTCGGGCGTCGGGCGATCAGAGCGCCGCCGCCGTGCCCGCGAGGCGCTGGAGAAGGTCGGCCTGGGCCAGCACGTGGACAAGCGCCCCGCCCAGCTCTCGGGCGGCCAGATGCAGCGCGTCGCCATTGCCCGTGCCCTCATCAACGACCCCGAGATCGTCCTTGCCGACGAGCCCACGGGCGCCCTCGACTCGAACACCTCGGTCCAGGTCATGGACCTGCTCAAGGAGGTCGCGCAGGACCGCCTCGTCATCATGGTCACCCACAACCCGGAGCTCGCCCACGAGTACGCCACGCGCATCGTCACCATCGGCG
>CAZEHG010000062.1:0-9824 GCA_964512475.1 uncultured Atopobium sp. | reverse complement strand
TCTTCTCCCACAGCGACCCCGCCATGGTGCAGTGGTTCGCCAAGATGGTCGAGGAGCGCAAGCAGAACCACGACTGCCGCCAGGACAAGAAGAACTGGTAGAGGCGCGAACAGGCGGGGTAAGAAATGGTCTTTTACTGAGGTCACGCGCGGCATCCAGGAATACCGTGGTTTCGTGCTGGACAACATCCTGCACACGGCGGACGAGGGCGACATCCACTTCAACCTTTACGTTCCTCAAAGCTATGACGGGTCGCAAAGCGTCGCGCTCTTTGTGACTCTGCCCGGCTACCAGGGGCTCTATTTCCAGGGCGTGGGCATGAACGTGTGCACCGAGGACTTTGGGTTCACAGCGCGCGACTACGACCAAAAGATGATCGTCCTTGCCCCGCAGCTCTCCGACTGGGGCGAGACCTCGGCACGGCAGACAATCGCGTTGGTCACCTGGATGCAACTGGCCTACGCCATTGACCAGCAGCGCGTTTATCTTGAGGGCTACTCCGGCGGAGAAACGCTTTCGATTGTGATGGGAATGAAGCGCGTCATCACGGCCGCACGACGGGGTCGGAGCGCGGAGGACGCGCGCCTTCCCGAAGCGACGGCGGCGATCGCCCCGCCCCTGGTCGCCCTTCTTGGCCTTCTCGCCTTTGTCAAACGGGAGACCTGGCGCTACCTCTTTGGCCTAGCCCACTTCGTCCCGATGGACTACACCGAACCCGCCTGGCTATACGTTGTCGATTACCTGCTGATAGGCGCCCTGTTCGTCTTCCTTGGTCACCTTATTGGCATGGCGGCGAGAAAGACCTCCGCAAGAGGCACGGAGCGAGGGCGCCGCATATATTCCTCGTGAGCCATTGGAAAGTTACCCTTGGATAACCCTGAGAAGCTAGAATGCTAGGGAGGGAGATTCCGATGAAGTGGCTTGTTCTGCCTGTGTTTTGGCTGGTGTACTGGGGTGCGTGTTTTCTTTGCACGGGCTCTGACGAGAAGAACCTCGCCGGCCTGAGGTCGTACCCCGACGAGGTGCAGGCCATCGTCCGCGAGCGGCTTTACCATCGACAAGAGTCTGCAGGAGGGCGCGATGACGGGGCTCGTGTACGTACTTGCGCCAAAGAACGTCTTCCACAGCTGGGTGGAGGTCTGGTTGGAAGGCGTTTGGTACGAGCTGGAGGCGTTCATTCTCGACAGGCCGTACCTTGAAAGCCTGCAGGCAGCACACCCCGAGTGCGCGGGCGCGTTCTGCGGCTACGGCGTGGCGGTGAGCGATTTTCGCCACCCCGTAATCGACTTCGACCGCAACAACACCTACATCCAAAGCAAGGGCATCAACCAGGACTTCGGCGTCTACGACAGCCCCGACCTGCTCCTGCGCGAGCACCACCAGGAGATGTCGGCCTGCAAGGCCTTCGTCTACCGCAACCTCGGCCGCCACCTGATGAACCGCAACGTAACGAAGGTCCGTGGGTAAGCCTTACGACGAACCTCAAGCCCCGTTGTGTACATCTCAACATGTACACAACGGGACGGTTTTCTCGGCGTAGGGCCTCTTTTTGGCAGTTATGTACGCCTGAAGATGTACAAGACTTGCAGCCGACCCAAACTATCGACGCTCAAGCAGGACAATGGGGTTCTTGCAGTGCAGAGCGTCCGCTAAAGCCGCAACAGTCGAGAAGCTTGCTTTGTTGATGTCTTTTCTCCGCTGCTCGTACTGTTGGATGCTTCTTGCCGAGACGCCTGAGCGCTCCGCGAGGTCGCGCTGCGCCAGTCCAAGAGCCAAGCGCCTGCGCTTAAGCTCGGTGTCCGGAACGCGCTCCTCGCTCAACTCGTTAAGCCTCGCGACAAAGTGCGTGATATCCATCTCGTGGTAGGGGCTATAAAAGCTGAGCACCTGGTCAACGGGCATGAAATCATCGATTTCGGCAAACGAGAAACCTGTGCTCCATTGATAGTACGCAAGCGCCCAGCCAGCCCAGCACTCCGGGTTTCTCGCCTCACGCACGGCTGGGCTAGGGAATTCCTGCTTGCCGCAGCCTGCCTCCTGCAGGACCCTGCGAGCCAGCTCGACCCCGGACATTCCCGCAAGCACACGGAAATCCCCGCTGCCGGCGCATCCAATACGGCATCGAGCGCCACGGCGTCACCGAGCTCACCGTCAATGAGCAGAACCCGCAGGCCATCGGCTTCTACGAGCGCCTGGCCTTCAAGACCTACAAGCGCGGCGACCACGACGAGGAGGGCGGCCCCTACCCGCTGCTGTACATGCGGCTAGATACTAGTTCTACTCTCCCATCCTGAATTTAATCGTACATTCTCGCGACTTTGATTCCTCGCTATCTGGGCAAATGCGAAATATAGGCTCGAGAATGTACGATTAAATTCGGACTTCCCGAGTAGCCGGCAGCCGAAGCTCAGCACGAAAGCCGAATCTCGCGCGTGGCGACCCTGGAAAGAAGCGCCGGGGAGTGGGAAACGAGCACGAGGCCCCAGCTTTCATGAGCTTGTAGGCGCATAAGGACGTGCCAGAGCTCAGCCTGCGTGACGGCATCAAGCATGGCGGTCGACTCGTCGGCGATAAGGTAGCGCGGGCGGCATGCGAGGGCGCGGACCATGGCAAGGCGCATGAGCTCGCCACCGGAGAGCTCATGGGGACGGCGGGTTAGCCACTCGGGGCGGACGCCGAACGCCTGGATAAGGTCGTCGGCGCCGCCCGGGATGCTCCTGCCGATGCGCAGTCGCGGGTCGAATGCCTGCTCGGGGTGTTGCCACAGGAGCTGAACCGGGGACGGCTTGCCGCGAAGCTGCTCAATGGAGACGAGCGGCTCGCCGTCGACGAGGACCGCGCCCGAGGTAGGCGTGAGGAAACCGGCCAGCAAGCGGCACAGGGTCGTCTTGCCGGCGCCGGACGGGGCGGTGAGCGCCACGCGCTCGCCGGGAGCCGCCTCTAGGTCCAGGCCACTATAGAGCTCGGGTCCACTAGGGTAAGAGAACCGCAGGTCGCAGGCTTGCAAGGTCATGCTTCCGCCTCCATTGCCGCAGCAGAGGTCACCGCGAAACCATGGCTGGGCAACGCATGCCAGAGCGCCTTCGTAAAGGGATGGCGCAGCAGATCAGGCGAAGAAAAGTTCTCCACGCCCGTCTCCTCGACAACGGTGCCGTCGTGGAAAATGGCCACGCGGTCGGCCACGCGCAGGGCCAGCTCGATGTCGTGCGTGATAAGCAACACACCTCCGCCGGCATCGGCAAAGGAGCGCAGGTCGTCGAGAGCGTGGACCGCGAGATCAAGGTCCAGGCCCGGGGTCGGCTCATCGGCGATAATCAGGCGCGGCTCGTCCATGAGCGCGCACATGAGCAGCACGCGACGCGCCATGCCGCCGGAGAGCTGATGCGGATACAGGCGCTCGGCTTCCGTCCCGAGACCGTAGTCGATGAAGAGTCGATGCATGCAGGCGCGACGCTCCGGTGTGCGGACGGCCCCCAACACCTGCTCGCCAACGCGCATGAGCGGGTCGAGGTTGTTCACGCCCTGTGGAACCATGCTCACGCCGTGGCCCCGCAGCGCCGCGAGCGACACCGCGTCCTGCTCAACGCCGTCGAACCAAATTCGCCCCTTGACCTCAGCGTTATTCGCCCACTGACCCATAAGGGAATCAGCCAGGACGGTCTTGCCCGATCCCGAGGCGCCCACCACGGCGAGAACCTCGCCCACGTGCACGCTCAGCGAGAGGTCATGCAGGACCTCACTGCGAACGCGGGCGGCACGAAAGAACGGCGCCGCGGGGTCGTACATGGCAAACGCAACGGTCAGGTTCTCGACCTGGAGCAGGTGGTGGCCGCCGGGATGCCTCGAGTCAGCAGCGTGAGTATGGTGATGGTGCAGCTCGTGGTCGGCGTGGTCGTGGTCGGCGTGGCCGTAGGCGACGCGATCGCGGGCGGCACGCGCATCCGCGCCGCGCCCGCCTGCGGATTCGCTCGCTACGGCGTTTCTTTCCAGCTCCATGCGCGCCCCCTATTCCTGCACCGACTTTGCGCCGAGAAGCGCACGGATCAACGACCCGATACGGTCGAACGCCGCGACCACGGCAACGAGCACGGCACCCGGCAGCACCGCCAGCCACCACTCCCCCGTGGAGAGATACTGCATCGCCTCGGAGAGAATCACGCCGATGGCCGGCTCATCGGCTGAGAGTCCAAACCCCAGGAACGTAATGGAAGCCTCGTGCAGGATGGCATGCGGAAACGCAAGGACTGCGCCCACGATAAGCTGCGGGAACACCGCCGGCAGGATATGGCGAGCGACAAGCTGCGCCCGGCCCACCCCCGATGCCTGCGCGAGCTTGACGTGAGGCGCGTCCTTGACCTGCAGGATCTCCGCCCTCAGCACGCGCGCAAGGCCTCCCCAGTGCGTTGTCGCCACGGCGACGGTCACGCCCCAGAAGCCGCGACCGAGCGCATAACTCACCAGGATGAGCAGGACAATGTGCGGAATGCCCATCACGAGGTCGGTCAGCCACGAGACCACGGCGTCGGCGGCGCGGCCTCCGAACGCGGCGACAACGGCCAACGCCAGCGCGATGATCGCCGAACAGCCCGCAGAGAGAAGCCCGACGAACACCGAGGTAGAAAGCCCGGCGAGCGTCCGGGCGAGCATGTCGCGGCCCATCCAGTCGGTGCCGAAGAGATGCGCGGCACAGGGCGCAAGGTTCTTCTCGCTGAAGTCCGTCGCAACAGCGACGTCCCAGAGCAAGCGGCCCGCGACGACCGCGGCAGCGAGAAACGCCGCGCACACCACGATGCCCACGAGCATCCGGCGCCGGTTGCCGCCGCGCGACGTACGGGGCACGTGAAGCATGGGCATCGAATTCGCGCGGCAACCCACGGCGCGACCGGTCGCGGCCCGGCTATCCGCGGCCCGGCTATCCGCGGCCCGGCTATCCGCGGCCCGGCTAACCACGGCCCGGCTATCCACGGCTCCCCTATCCACGGCGCGCCTCCTCGCGCAGGCGCGGGTCAACCACGGCATACAGCACATTCGCGACGGCGTTTCCCGCAAAGACGAACGCCGCCGAAGCGAGCGCGATGGCCACGAGCAAAGGCGCGTCTCCCCCGAGGCCGGCCGTCACGGCCGCCTGCCCCAAACCGGGATACGAGAAGACCTGCTCCACGAGCACGGAGCCGCCGAACACCTCGGAGAGGGAAGCACACTCGATGGTGATTGCCGGCAGCACGAGATTGCGCAGGGCGTGGCGGCGCAGGACCTGTGCACGCGTCCCGCCGCGCGACTCGGCAAAGCGCACGTAATCGCTGGTCAGGACCTCAATGGTCTTCTCGCGCGTGTGGAGCGCGATGCTCGGGGTGTTCGCCACCGCGAGCACGAGCGCGGGCAGGACCAGGTGCCGCAGCTTCTGGGCCCAGCTCACCTGAGCCGCGTCCACGCCGAGCGGCACGCTGAAGCCGAACGGAGCCCAGCGCAGCCAGACGGCGAACACCATAAGGGCAACGAGCCCGAGCCAAAACGTCGGGGTAGAGGAAAGCAGGTAAGAAACGCCGCTGATGGCCCGGTCTACCAAGCTGCCACGACGCGAACCGGCCGCCACACCCAGCGCAAGGCCGAGAACTCCCGCGAGCACCCACGCCGCGAGCATGAGCACCACCGAGTTGACAAAACGCTCGCCCACGACCTCGGCCACCGGGCGCCCGAAGCGCAGGCTCTGGCCGAAGTCGCCGGTGAGCGCCGAGGCCGCCCAACGCAGGTAGCGCGTGACGATGGGCGTGTCAGTCCCCCAGTACGCGGCCAGTTGCTCGCGCTGCGCGTCGCTCATCTGCGCGTACGCGGCTTGACCGAGGTTTTGACGCACCGGGTCCACGGGCGAGAGGCCCACGAGCGCGAAAGTCACCATGCTCGTGGACACGAGCAACAGCACGAGGCGCGCGAGCTCAGTGACCCAACGGGGGATATGCAGGCGTTTCTTGCCCACGACTTATGCCCAGCTCCACGCGTCGACGTCGTTTAAGATCGACCAGCCGTGGCCATGCGGCTGAAGCTTCTGCGCGGCCACCTCAAGGCCTTCGCGCTTCCAGTACAGGTGGCTCACGTTTGCGAACCACACCCAGCTCGCGTCTCCCTGGGGCGCAGGGCCGCGCTCGCCGTCCCACTCGGCCTTCTGCCAGAGCTCGTAGGACTCCTCGGCCGTCGGCGCGGCGAGCGCCTCGTCGAGGTACGCGTCGGTCGCCGCGTCCTCACGGCATGCGAAGTTGAGGTTGCCGTCCGAGCGGTACAGCTCATAGACGTCGGTCGGCGAATTGGAGCCCCAACCCCACATCACGGGGTCGCTGAACTCGTGCGGGTAGATGTCGTCCCACGCGCCGCCCTTAGGCGTGACCTTGATGCCCACGCCCGCGAGCTGGTCGGCGATGGCGTTGGCCATGGCCTGGCGGACAGAGTCGGTCGAGGGATAGTAGAGGTCGAACGCGCAGGTAAGGCCGTCGCGCGCGTACACGCCGTCGGTTCCGCGCGACCAGCCGGCGGAGGCGAGAAGCGTCTCGGCGCGGTCGGTATTGGTTTCCACCTTCATGTCCGCGCTCGCCCACGGGAGGCCGTCGCCGATGCTGTAGGCAACGCTGCCGTGGCCGTCGAGCACGTCGTCGATGAGCGCCTGGCGGTCGATGGCGAGGTTGATTGCCTGGCGGACCTCGAGGTTGCAGGTCACGTCGTTGCCCGCGGGGTAGGTGTTCGCGCCGTCCGCGCGCGTAGCGCCCGAGGCGACCACGGGCAGCTGGATGCCGCGCGAGTCGACCGTGTCGTAGGACTCGAGCGTATAGCCTTCTACCTGCTGGTTCGCGAGCGTGGCCGAGGTGTAAGCCATGTCCACCCGACCCGCACGGACGGCGGCGAGCGCCGCGTCCTCCTCCATAAAGGCAACGACCAAGCGCTCGACCCTCGGCGCCTCGCCGTAATAGACGGGGTTCGCCTCGAGGATGACCTGCTGGCCGCGGTCCCACTGCGCGAGCTTGTAGCGCCCGGAGCCGACCGGGTTCTTGCCGTAGTCTGCGCCGTAGGCATGCTCAGGCACGATGCCCAGCACGGCCAGCGTGTAAAGAAGCGCGTTGAAGGGCTTGTCCAGGCGGAAGACGACCGTATGCTCGTCCGGGCACTCGACGGAATCGACCGCGGAGAGGTCCGCCTGCGCGTTCTGGGAGCCCTTGATAGTCGCCACGGTAAAGGCAACGTCGGAGGCGCGCACCGGCTCGCCGTCGGAGAAGTTCGCATCGTCGCGCAGCGTGAACGTCCAGCTCAGGCGGTCGTCGGAGCACTCATAGGACGTCGCGAGGTCGCAGACGAACTCCATGCTCGCGTCCGTGCGGATGAGCGTGGACTGGATGAGCGGCTCGTGGGCATGCTCGCCGCAGCCCCAGGCCACGCAGGGGTCGAAGCCGGCGTCCGGCTCGCTCGAGGGGCTCATGACGATAGTCACCTGGCGGGCGGCGTCGGCGGCAGAGACGCCCGCGGCGCCTTGGTCGGCACAGGCGGCAAGACCGGCGGTTGCACAGGCGGCCAAGCCGCCGCGTACCAACGAACGCCTGGTCAGAGCTTTATAGGTCATCGCCCGTCTCTCTACTTCCCGACCGACCGCGACCAAGCTGCCACGGCTCCCGCCCGATTGAACGCGCTCCATTATAGGAACGGCGTCTCTCGCTGCTTAAAGAAACCGAACGTTTTCACCAAAGTGTTCGGAAACCAAAACCTTGATGCCAGAACGTTTGCGCCCGCGGGCAACGCTCGGTGAGCGCGCCCGCCGAAGCCCGCCCGTTGAGGCTCGCTGCCCAGACATAACACGTGCGCCCCTGCGCGTACATCACCGACTTGCTTTCCCGCCGGCTCGGCAAGAAGCCCCGTGTCGCGTACGCCTTCGCGCGCACACGACGGGCTTGTTCCAAGCGCCGTTTGACGAGAAGCGCCGCACGGGCACGTCAGGACACGCCCCAATCGGGGATAATCTGGCTTATGTTTTTTACGCTTCACATGACGAAAGGACTCACGTGGGCAGATCAGGCGGTGGCGGAGGCGGTGGCGGAGGCCACTCCGACGGCGGTTTTTCCGGCGGCGGTCGCGTCTCGGGCGGTTTCTCCGGCGGCGGGCACTCGGGCGGGCGTTCCGGCGGACGTTCCGGCGGTTTTGGCGGCGGCGGGCCGCGCGGCGGCTTCGGCGGCGGCTTCGGCGGAGGACCGCGTGGCCATGGCCCCCGCGACAACGGCCCCCGCGGCGGCTTCGGCGGCGGACCGCGCGGCGGCTTCGGGTTCGGCGGCTTCGGCCCCAGCATCCACGTCGGCCCCAGCATCAACGTGGGGGGCGGCGGCAACGGCGGCTGCGGCGGTTGTCTCGGCCCGATCATCGGGCTCATTCTGGTCCTGATGCTTCTTTCCGTGCTGTACGGAGCCATGAACAGCTGCTCCGGCGGCAACGGCTACGGCTCCTACAGCTCTTCCGGCTACTCGGCGACGACGGCCTCAGACACCGTGCGCACCAAGCTTGAATCGGGCGACGTGTCCAAGACCGCCTACTACACGGACGAGGACGGCGACTGGATCCACAGCGCGAACAAGCTCGAGAAGGGGCTCTCCCACTTCTATGACAAGACCGGGGTCCAGCCCTACATCTATATCTTGAAGAACGGATCCGTCACCTCGGTCGACGAGCTGAACAAGAAATCAAGCGAGCTCTACGGCCAGCTCTTCTCCGACGAAGGCCACTTCCTGTTGGTCTTCTGTGACGCCGGTGACGGCACATTCAACTGCGGCTACACCGTCGGAACCAAGGCGCGCACCGTCCTCGACGACGAGGCGCTCGGCGTGCTCAAGGACGAGCTCAATAACGCCTACAACAACGCAGGCTCCGACGAGGAGGTCTTCTCCGACGCGTTCTACAGCACAGCGGATACCATCATGAAGGCGGCCGAAGACGAGCAGCAGTCCGCCACGGCGGGCAAGGTCGGCCTTATCGTGCTCGGAGTCGCGGCGGCGGGCGGCATCGCCTACGTCGTTGTCCGCAACAAGAAGAAGGCCGACGCCGAGCGCAAGCAGCGCGCCGACGACATCCTGAACACCCCGCTCGAGAAGTTCGGCGACTCCGACGACCCCACGAGCGACAAGAACGTCGAGAACCTCGCCTCCAAGTACGAGGACACGTCCGACGACGCGTAGCACGCACGAGGCACCAAACCGCGCGACGGGAAATTGGCGCGCGGGCACCGATTTCGGCACTTCCGTTCAGAGAAAGGAACGAACATGAGCATCCTCGATCGCTTCACCACCATCATCAAGGCCAACATCAACGATCTTCTCGACAAAGCCGAGGACCCTGCGAAGATGGTCGACCAGTACCTCATCGATCTCGGTGACAGCCTGGCCAAGGTCAAGGAGGAGACCGCCAGCGTCATGGCCGAGGAGAAGCGCTGCAAGCGCCTCGTCGACGAGAACAACGCCGAGGTCGCGCGCATGGAGAGCCTCGCCAGGAAGGCCCTCTCGGCCGGCAACGAGGGCGACGCGCGCACCTTCCTCGCAAAGAAGCAGCAGCTCGAGGCCAACGGCACCGAGCTCCAGAAGGCCGCCGACGCCGCCCGCGCCAACGCCGACAAGATGCGCCAGATGCATGACAAGCTCGTGAGCGACATCGAGCAGCTCAAGGCCCGCCGCGAGTCCATCAAGGCCAAGAGCGCCGTGGCCAAGACCCAGGCCATGGTCAACGAGATGACCTCCGGCACCGACCGGGCCGCTGGCGCCATCGACGCCTTCAACCGCATGGAGGCCAAGGTCGACAAGCAGCTCGAC
>CAZEHG010000061.1:0-10048 GCA_964512475.1 uncultured Atopobium sp. | reverse complement strand
AGGACGCGCTCGACGGCGCGGTGGCCAAGGTCACCGTCTCGGCGCACCTCACCGGTGCCGACGACGCGCCGTCGAGCGTCTCGGCCGAGGGACCCGTCTCGCTCGAGATGGAGCAGGTGCTCGCCGCCGGCCCCGAGGGCGGCGAGGGCGTGCCCAAGGCGACGCGCGTGCTCGAGGTCAACGCCGCGCACCCGGTGTTCGCCAAGCTGCAGGCGGCTCAGGAGGCGGGCGACGCCGAGAAGCTCGCGCTATACACGTCGCTTCTTTATGACCAGGCGCTTCTTACCGAGGGCCTGCCGGTGGCCGACCCGGTGGCGTTTGCACAGAATGTTTGCAAGTTGATGTAGTCGGTTGATTTAGCTGTAACCCGCACAAAAGATAGCCCCCTCGCCCTTATGTCTCCCGCTCAGCGCTCGCTCCGCTCGCTCGCTGCGCGAAATCGCGGGAGACAAAAGGGCGAGGGGCTATCTTTTGTGCGGGTATTGGGGTATTGGGGTAAGAGCTATACCTCCTTTTGCCGGCGGGCGGGGGCCGCGTCGCTGCGCTCGCGGCGTGAGGGGGCGACGGCGATGAGGCTCAACCGGGTGCTCGGACTGGCGGGGTGGGGGAATGTGTTGGCAAGAAGCCGCGCTTCTCGCCGTTTTGCTGTTAAGGGCGCAGCTGCTGCACAGCGTGCCTGTGCAGCAGCGGAGGTCTTGCGGGTCCGGGCTCTCGCGGTTACGAGGGGCGCAGCTGCTTTGCAGCGCGCCTGGCGAGCCGAATGAGCGCGGGGGCGAAGCAAACTCCTGAATTTTGGCGTTTTGTTTGAGAGGTCGCGGGTAGCGGGCTGTGCTTAACTGGGCAAATGTGCTCGAAACGAGCTGTTGTACTCGGGTGGTGCGAATTTAAACACAAAAGTTTGGGAGTTTGAGTCTTGCGGCGATGCTGGGTGACGGAGAACGGCGGCTTCGCGGCGCGAAAAGCTGGTTTCTCGCGCTTTCGCTGTGGTTTCGCGGCATGCTTGGATGGCTTGGGTGATTTGGGCGGCGAGAAGAACCAAACGAATGAGAGCGGTATGGGTCGGGTCGAGATTTCTTTGCGGCTGGTCGGCGACGTCGAGGGGTATAACCCGCCGGCGGTCATCGTCTGCGCGGGCGGCGGCTACTGCTTCCGCGCGGACCATGAGGCCGACCCGGTCGCGCGGCGCATGGCTGCCAACGGCATCAAGTCCTTCGTGCTGGACTATGGCGTGGCGCCGGCCCGCTTCCCGCAGGCCTCTTCGCCAGCGACATCACGACCATCATCGCCACGATGCAGACAAGCCCCACGAGGTCGAAGGCCGTGAGCGTGGTGCCGAGAAGCACCGCGCTGGCAAGCGTGGCCACGATGGGCGTGAACACCAGAAGCAGGCTACCGAGCATGGGCCCGGAGTCCTTGAGGCCCTGCATGGCCAGCAGATAGCCCAGGATCGCGCCGCAGACGGTGGAGCCGGCGAACGCCGCCCAGCCCATGCCGTCGAACGCGGGCAGGCCGTCCCATGGCCGTGCGGCAGGAATCAGCAGCAGCCCGCCGAGCGTCATGCCCACCGCGTTCACGGGCAGCGACCCGTAGCGGTCCAGCGCGTACAGCGGCAACGTGTTGTGGAGAAACCCCAGCACGCCGTCGAGCAGGCACCAGCCTAGGCCCGCCAGCCCTACCGCAAGCGCCGCCGGGTCGCCCTTGGTGGCGATGCAGAAGACGCCGAGAAGCGCCAGTGCCAGGCCCGCAAGCTCTGCCCGCATGGGTGCGCGCCGGTCGCGCAGGCAGGTATAGGCCATCATATATACCAGGCTCAGCTGGGTGAGAAGCGCCTCGGTGGGGGCGTTGCTGCTGCCGATGGCGACGATGTAGCTCACCTGGTAGAGCGCGATGCCCAGTGCGGCGAACAGCGCGACGCCCGCCATCGCCCGGCGGTCACGCGTCATCTTCAGCAGGGCTTCTTTACACGTGGCCAAGCAGATGGCAAGAAACACGATCCCTGCGATCAGTACGCGGAAACAGCCGATCCACGAGGGTGCCACGTCATAGTTGCTGGTTAAAAAGCTGATGAAGACGTTCGAGACGCCCCAGAAGCTCGCACCCGAAACCCCCGCCGCAATGCCTCTGGTCCTAGTGCTCATGAGTCTTGACATTCCATGCTTTGCCGAAGAGCTCGTGCCCCTTGTCCAGCCCGAGCACTATCGAGCGCTTTAGAGCACCGGGCATGCCCTCATCTGAATAAGAATGTCCCTTGTCTATTGCGATGAAGACTTGCTTGTCAGTCCTGTCGTATTCCTCCAGAAGGGCGACAACGGCATCATCTTCAATCTGCTTTATCAGGTGAGAATCATGAGTTATGCAGGGAAGACTAGTTTGCTCAAGTACGGTGAGGTCGAGTATGACCATGGCGAGCGTCAACGAGCCCGTTCCATAGTCGTTCTTGATGCCGAAGGCGTATTTACTTGAGTTGTCGATGAGAAGTTCCGGCGCTGATTTTTCTGAGCCGCAGATCTCCGCATTCAGTTCAGCCATTCGGCTGTTGATGTCTGATTGAATCTTGCTGAGGAGCAAGGCTTTTTGGGTTTCGCGCTGAGCTCGCTTTTCTGCGCAATCGCCTTCTACCTTCTTCTGTTTTTCGAACAAGTCGTTGGCTATTGCAAGTTGCGAAATCTCTCGGTCCAACGATGAGTATTCATCGAGAACGGCGGTTGTTAGATTGGAGACGCTCCCGCATTCTCGAATTAGGGATTCGATCTGTTCGATTCGGTTGCTTAGCTGCTCGATTTCAAGACGCAGTGAAAGCTCCTGATCTTGACGCTCCTTCTTCAGACAACTACATAGCTGCGAGTGGAAGTGGTCGATTTCCTCGACAGCTTTGATGTTGGCTTCTGGAAAGAACCTCTTAAACTCGAGCATGGTCTTATCGTCCTTGTACGTGGCAAACGATTTTTCGTTCTCAATCATGCTGAGATCACTATGGAGGCTTGTTCTCCTTCTCTTGAGGCTGGCGGCGTCTTTCTTGAGCGCCAAAACTCGTTCAGCAACCATTGGCTCAAGATCAGTAAGGTTGTCATGGTCTTTTCGCCGCAGTTCATCTTTTTTGTGCTGCAACGTTTCAATCGTCGCTCTGTTTGAGTCGTATGCCTTTTTGTTTGCCGCCGGGACAATGAGCTGATTCTTGACGGCGGCTCTAAAGGCCTTCAACTCGTTGTTTGCCGACTCGTATTGCTGGTCAAGAGCCGATGCTTCCGGATACAGCTTGTATAGTTTGAGTAGTCTGGTAATCCCCTTCTCCATGCTGTCGCCCTCGTTGGCTTTGAGCGGGAGCTTTTCGTCGTAGTTCTTGATGCCGAAAATCCTTTGATGGCTTCGAACCAAATCTCTGAACATACAGCCCTCTTCTGGCATCTGATATTTCTCGAGCAGCCAACTATTGAACTCGGCGAGTGAAATACTGTGGGTGGCGCGGTAGTTGGAGTCGCAAACGCTGACTGTGCGGCTGTTTAAGAAATCTCGCGAGAAACGATAACAGTCCGCTCCGAACTTATGCGCGAACTCAATCGCGTGATTGCCGACGTTTTCCAAGACATCATCATTTAGCGTGGAGTAGCTGTTGCCGCCGAAGCAAAAATCAATGGCCAGAAGAAACGTTGTCTTGCCAATGCTGTTGTTGGCGCGCTCTGCGCCCAATACGGCGTTAAGCCCGGATTTGAAGCGTATTGTCCCTCGCGGCACACCTTGGTCAATGAACCTATCGCATCTGATTTCATGCAACATGGCACAGCCTCGTTCCGCTCTCATCGAAGTCGATTTTCCCTAAAGCGAAGAGCGCATCAAGCGAATCAATCACGTCTTGAACAAATCGACCTTTGAGCCTCTTTGATGCAAGCAACTCTGATGGAGTCTTCGGTGCGGCTTTTACCTCACTTAATATCAAAGTCATTAACGGGAAAACGCTTAGATTGTAGGGAGTGACTTTACTCGGGAAGTTCATCGAATACCTCGCAGTTCTGTACGAAGAACGAGATGACGATCTCGCATGCCTCTCTACTATCTGAACAGGCTTTCTCTTGTAGCCAATCTACGAG
Source organism: uncultured Atopobium sp. (assembly GCA_964512475.1). GTDB lineage: Bacteria > Actinomycetota > Coriobacteriia > Coriobacteriales > Atopobiaceae > Paratractidigestivibacter. The sequence goes on along the minus strand of CAZEHG010000061.1, from coordinate 5,963 downwards.
CAGTTGATAGGTTGTGGATTGGCTGCCCTCAATCGCTTTGATTGACTCAAAAGCAAGTCTCACCTGGGCTGCGACAAGGCTGTCAAAGCTAGTGCCGAGCTCCCTTGCTTGCCTTCTGAAATTCTCCTCAATGAACCGGTAGTACTTTGCGACATCATTTGAAACACGGTCTTTCAGCAGGGGCTCATTGGCGGTTATCTTGTTGCAAAGCTCTAGCGCATCCATTCTGAGCCTGGCAATCTCCTGTTGCTTGATGTTGCATAGAGCCTCGATTGTGGCCACGATTTCGCTCTCGACATCGATAATGCAAAGACGCTCTTGAAAAGACTGTCGAGCCCGTAGCTTTTCCTTAGCCTCCAATGCCCGTCGGACTTGCTCTGGCGAGCGAAAGCACTTGTAGCTAGAAGCGCAGCTGGGGCAAAGAGCGATGTAATCATCAAGGGTCCCCGCCTCGGGGAACGCTATTCCTTCCCTTTCGTAGGCTAAACGCTCGACCGAGTCGAGAGATTCCGGAGTAATCCTTGTAATCACGGCGCTCGACTGCAGGACTCCCTTTCTAACTGCCAGGATTCTCTTTGAGCAGAGAGCACATTTGCCGTTTGACTCCTGAATTAAGGAGAGCTCCGCTTCGTCGCCCGGCTTGCGGGATTGAGCGCCAGCGGCCGTCCCCCTCTTTTGCCTTGAGGCTCTAAGGATGATGCGATTTAGCAGTTCTGCCGCACTTGGATACACGGACGTGTCTGTCATGGTTGGGCAATAAGGAGAGAGCGCTTTGTAAAGTGCCATCTCAGCATCGAACCTCAGATCGAGGTTGTCCAAGTATCTTTCGAACACCTGTGCATCGGTGTACCTAGCGATTTCTGAAGCCAGCGAGCTAATCCCACGGTTACCCACATAGTACGATTTAAGAACCTCTTCACTTCTTTGTGATATGGGGTCGTTGTCGACGCCGGAGAAGTCGCAGGCGAGCATCAGCAGGGTCCTTGCATACTCTGCCTGACTCATGTGTCTCTTGAGTATTGGCGCCGTTAGCTGGGCGAATTTACTGAAGTCAATTTCTTCCATATCAAGATCGTTTCTTGAGCGTACCAACGCGTACCAATGCGTATCTTACTGCTCCTTACAGGTGGCCTGAATTATCGAGGATGACGCATAGGGAACGGCCGGTTAGGCCGACAACGCTCTCGTACTTCAGGAGGAACAATGGCCAAACGCAAAGCTATCATCGATGACGGATTTAATCCGGAGCTCGTTGAAGGAGCTCGCTTCGATGGCATCTTTGAGATCCCGTGTATCGATTTGCCGCAGGAAGTCCTTGTCCCTACGGGTCTGACGTCCTGGACAAACAGGCATCGTGCTTCAAGTGACTGCGAGATGATTGAGTTCTTCGAGAAGGACATCAGCTTTGCCGAGGTTCTTATCCATCCAGAAGAGTATGTGGATGACATAGCTTCATTTCCAATCTTCACGCCACTTGATTGCTCGCTGTACCGCGATGCGACCCTTACGGCGCAGATAGCGAACATTTATCGCAGCAGAGCCATCGGCTTTTACTTCCAGCGCAGAGGGGCAAACGTCTATCCTCTTGTGCGGTGGGGAGACGAGCGCACCTACACTACGTGCCTGTTTCCTGAAAAGGTCGCTTTTGCTGGGGTGCCCAGGCATTCTCCGGTTGTGGTCAGCTCGTATGGCTGCTACAGGGGTGGGCAAAACAAGTGCCATTTCAAGGCTGGTCTCATGGCCATGATGGATGAGCTTGAACCCAGTATGGTGGTAGTGCACGGCTCTCTGTCGAAGGATCTTGCCGAGAGAGTGCGAAGTAGGGCCGAACTGTACCAATACCCGGATTGGACCGCGCGTGTCAAGGGGCGCGCTCAAAATGGGTAGCGGCATGAGCGGCGTATATGCAGACACTCACGGAACACGGCAATCGATGTCTGCCTCATCTGCAGCAGCCATGCATCAGAAGGCAGTGAGCTGGGCCCTTCGCATGCAATCAGAGTTACCGGCTAAGCAGCGGAAAAGGTTCAATACGGCGTGTGTTGTCGTCGATATGGAGACAGGTAAGACGTATTACGGACGAAATCGCGGAATAAAGGAGGAGGGTGAGCCGAGAAACCCCATTCTATTTGGCGATGAAAAGCAAAGCGGCTTGCTCCCGGCTTCGACGCTCAACGAGTATGAAGTCGAAAATTGTGCTGAAGTTCATGCGGTTAATAGGGCCCTCAATGCGGGGGCTACTATTGAAAACTTACAAATGGTCACTATTCACGTGACGAAGAATCGGATGGGGGAGCTAAAGGCCGCATGTGAGAACTGTACTTATGCGTTTATGGGGCGCATTAGGGGCAACTACTCTGGATGGACCAACTAGGTAAAGGGACGGCAATAATGGACAAGGCAATTGAAGATGTCTCCCTGAGGGGAAGAATCGCATTTGCAATCATGTGCGCGGAGCGCTATGCACTTTCAAAGAAGCCGGAAGGGGAATGGGGCGCTGTCTTCTCGGAACTCTGGCGAATCGCGGATGACGTCTATTGGGATGATTGGTCAAGCCGTGTGATAGATCTTCTCCCTGAGTATATCTACGGCTTGGATCACTACGTCTCTGATGAGTTCGAATGGCTCGGCGAGAATGAATTCAACGCCCTAAAGGAACTCTATTCGGGGCTTGGAGATGACTGGACCCGCCTTCTCCAGGACATCGTCGACATGGAAGAGACGTATGCCTATACGTCGATTTCCGGCGTTGGGCAGGAGAGCATCCGTCTCCTGGAGAATATACTGGAAATCCTTACGGCAAATGGCGTAGAGCCTCCCTCCCTTAATCAGGTGAAATTCTCGCTTTTCTCCGAGAGGAATGGTCGAGGGGAGCCTTTTGACAAGACGAGGCTCTCCATCGTTCTCTCCTAAGAACTGAAAACGGGCAAGCACCCTGACCGTCCACCAGTTCACTCAGGGGAGAGGGCCGCGACGGCTTGCGCCCGCGCTATCTTTAAAGACCGCGACGACCGGCGACGTCAAGGGGGACAACGATGGTTAAGACTCTGGTGCTCGTGCGACACGGCAAGACCGAGGACGTGTCGGAGACCGGCATGGATATAGACCGTAAGCTCACGGCATCCGGCATCCGCGCGCTCGAGGTGAGCTTCCCGCGGACCTTCTCGCTGCTGGGGGAAGAGCCCGACGTCGTCATCTGGTCCAGCCCCGCCGTGCGCGCGCTGCAGACCGCGGGAGTCGTGGCCGAGGCCGTGGACGTCGGGAGCATCGACGTCCACCAGTCGCTCTACGACCAGGACGTCGACGGGCTTCTTGCCGAGCTGGAGGCGGCGATGCCCGCGCTCGACTGTGGCGCGCTGGTGCTCGTGGGCCACGTGCCCTTCATGGACGAGCTCAGCCTGCGTTTGGCCGACGTCGAGCTGCGCTTTAACAAGGGCGCCGTGGCGGCCATCTCGCTGGACGAGGGCAAGGCCACCGAGAAGGGCTGCACGCTACGCTGGTATGTCGCAGGGCCGGCGTCCTTCTCGTGGGACGCCATGGCCATCGTCGAGGCCCAGGCTCGGGAGCTTGCGGTGAGCCTCTCGGACGCGCTGGACGCGTTTCTTGCCGAGCCCGACGACCCCGAGGCGCTGCGCTATTTCCGCGTGAACCTGCGCCGCCTCCGCTCCGTGCTGGCGTTTCTCGCCCCGTGGCTTGCAAAGAAGCAGGTGCGCCGAAATGCCGAGGACATGCGCGGCCTTCTGGACGCCACCACGCGCCTGCGCGGAATCGATATTCTCTCCGACACCGTTGACGGCCTGATCGAAGCCGGCGAGCTGGGCGACAACAGCCTGTTGCCCGTGGCGTGCGCCAAGGAGCGCCAGATCGAGCTCGAGGGCGTGCTCGCGATCATGAAGAAACGCCACGTCAAGCGCGACCTCCACGCCCTCGCCGACGACGTGCCCACTGTTCGCTGGAAGGGCCGCTCGTTGGACTTCGGCCTTGCCGCCGAGGACTTCCAGAGGCACTTCGACGAGGAGCTCGGCGGCGCGGACGAGATTCTGTTCGGCATCGACCTGCGCGATTCCAAGTCTGTGCACGACGCCCGCAGCAATGCCAAGGACCTGCACTTCGTTGCCAGTTGCCTCGCCGCCGTGCTGGGAGACGAGCGCGCCCAGGCAAGCGAGTACTTCGAGAACATCCAAGGTGAGCTGGGGGCCCTCGCCGACGCGCAGCGCAACGAGCGCCTGGCCAACGAGTACTCCCTCAGCCCGCGCTTCCGCGGCGTCCGCGCCGACCTCGGCGTCGTCGCTCGCGACCAGGCCGAGGTCGCGAGCGCTATACTCGCGGGGTCGACCTTCTCGGCCGCCATGCGCGCGTCTGAGTAGGACCGGCGACGTCGTCAGGCGCCCAAGGCAAGCGTTTGATAACTAATCATAAGGAGGCCTGTCATGGCCGATGAGTACCGCATCGAGCACGACTCGATGGGCGAGATGCGCGTTCCCGCCGACGCCCTCTGGGGCGCCCAGACCCAGCGCAGCCACGAGAACTTCCCCATCGGCGGGCAGACCATGCCGGCTGAGGTCATCGCTGCGTTCGCGCAGCTCAAGAAGGCTGCGGCACGCGCGAATAACCAGCTCGGCCGCCTGGACGGGGCCTCCGCGGACATGATCTGCGCCGCGGCCGACGAGGTCCTCGCCGGCAAGCTCGACGGCAACTTCCCGCTGGTGGTTTGGCAGACGGGCTCGGGCACACAGTCCAACATGAACATGAACGAGGTCCTGGCCAACCGAGGCAACCAGATCGCGGTCGAGCGCGGCGTCGAGCTGCCGAAGCCCCTTCACCCCAACGACTCCGTCAACATGAGCCAGAGCTCCAACGACACCTTCCCCACGGCCATGCACATCGCGGCGGCCGTGGCGGTGCGCGAGCGCCTGCTGCCCGCGATTGCGCAGCTCACGGCCACGTTCGCGCACCTCGAGGCCGAGAACGCGGGCGTGGTCAAGTCCGGCCGGACGCACCTGCAGGACGCGGTTCCCATCAGCTTCGCTCAGGAGATTTCCGGCTGGCGCGGGCTGCTCGAGGGGGCGGCCGAGGAGCTCGAGGCCGTGCTGCCGGGCCTGTATCGCCTAGCGCTCGGCGGCACGGCGGTTGGCACGGGCCTGAACGCCCCCGCGGGCTTCGACGTCGCTGTCGCCGAGAAGATCGCCGAGCAGACCGGCCTTCCTTTCGTGACCGACCCCAACAAGTTCCGCGCGCTTTCCGGCAAGGACGCCGTGGTCTTTGCGCACGGTGCCGTGAAGGCGTGCGCCGCCAACATGATGAAGATCGCCAACGACGTGCGCTGGCTCGCGTCCGGCCCACGCTTGGGCTTGGGCGAGATCACGATCCCCGCTAACGAGCCGGGCAGCTCCATCATGCCGGGCAAGGTCAACCCTACCCAGTGCGAGGCCGTCACGATGGTCGCCGTGCAGGTCATGGGCAACGACGCCACTATCGGCTTCGCCGCGAGCCAAGGCAACTTCGAGCTCAATGTCTTCATGCCCGTGATCGCTTACAACTTCCTGCAGTCCGTGGAGCTTCTCGCCGACGCGATCCGCTCGTTCGACGAGCGGTGCGCCTCGGGCATCAAGGCCAACCGGGCGAAGATGGACGCCAACCTGCACAACTCGCTCATGTTGGTCACGGCGCTGAACCCTTATATCGGCTACGAGAACGCGGCAAAGGTTGCCAAGAAGGCCTATGCGGAGGAGACGAGCCTGAAAGACGCCTGCGTGGCCCTCGGCTTCCTCTCCGCCGACGAGTTCGACGCCGTCTTCCACCCCGAGCAGATGGTCTAAGTCGCCTCGGCATGCTAAGAAAGTTCTTCTGAGCGTGTTCTTCGCGAAGTAACTTTCGTGCATGCCGGGGCGCGGCGTTTTGGGGCCGGGGCTGTCTTACTCGGAGACCTCGAGCAGCTCGATGTTGAAGTTAAGGTCCTTGCC
>CAZEHG010000060.1:0-10048 GCA_964512475.1 uncultured Atopobium sp. | reverse complement strand
ACATGAGCGTCATCGACTGCGGCGTGCCCGTGCTCAGCATGCACGCGCCCTGGGAAGCCACGAGCAAGGCCGACATCTTCGAGGCCTACCGCGGCTATCGTGCCTTCCTCAAGCTCGCGTAACAACGCGGCTTCGGCATAACAGCGAGAAGCCCCGGTCGTATCATTGAACTGCCCATTTCCTGGACACGGGAAATGGGCAGTTCAATCGTGACCGAGACTTCTCTACTGGTCAATCGCTGAGCCAAATAAAGGCGGCGCCCCGAAATCACGGTGTGACTTCGGGGCGCCGCCCATTGTTGCATGCGCTATCCTCCGGCAGATGACGAAGGGACTGTCCCCCTGTCTTATTGCTGCGAGCTCGCGGTGCCGAGCCAGCCGTCCAGCGTCTCCCAGAGGGAGGCCTGGTCGGCCTCGCTCAGGTCGGCGATGGTGGTCACGTGGTTGTAGGTGGACTCGTAGCACTTGATCTGGCTGTTGCTAAAGGTGAGCTCCGGCCTGACGAAGTACCAGGGGTCGGTTTGGCCGCTCACCATGATGAGGTGCGCGGTGCTGGTGGAGTTGAACCACTCGATCATCGCGTTGCGCGTCGAGTCGCTGTAGGGCAGGGCCTCGAGCTGCTCGTCGGTCAAGAACAGCTCGGCGTCCGAGCAGTTGGTCTCGGTGGCCACGTAGTAGGACGCCTTCTCGTCCTCGGGAGCGGCTTCCCTCGCCTCGGCGACGATTTGCCGCAGGTGGTCGAAGCTCTCCTCGCAATCGCCCATCTCAGTAGCGGCCTGGATCGGATAGGGGAAGAAACCCGCGTTGTACGCGTAGAACGACGGCTCCACGACGGCAGAAATGCACTCGTAGATTTTCTCGGGGTCGTCGGCATCCACCGCCTGGGTGATCCGGTCAACGACGTTGTTCTGGTGGTACTGCCAGAACCCGACGGTGAAGTCGATGATCGCCACGTCCCAGAGCCGCGCGGCCTGGGTGCTCTCGTCGCTGCCGTAGTGCGACTCGCGGAACTTGTATCCCTTCGAGACGCAATCCTGATAAAACCTGGTCTGGAGCTGGTCGCGATACTTGACGCAGGCGACCTGGAACTTGTCCAGCAGCTCGTGCCACTGGCTGGCCTTCTCCTCGCCATAAGCCTTGTAACCGATCTCGCCAAAGACGGCATCCATGAAGCGGGTGTCGCTGCGGGTCTCGCAGAACGGCGCGCAGAAGCCCATGAACACGTCCGCGTCGTTGTAGCCGTGCTGCTCCTGGAAATAGCACTGGTAGTCGGTCGTGAGGCCGCCCTTGCTCGTGCCCGTCCAGATGCGCTTGCCCGTGAGCACGCCCGAGAGCTTCTGGACGATCTCGTGGAAGTCGGTCGCCGCCTGCTCCATGGTCAGATAGCCCCACAGCTCGGTGCTGTCGGGGTCGAGGCCCTCAGGCGTCGACTCGCCGAAGAAGCGGTACTCGACCTGCACGATGTTCGGCATGCCGTAGCGCTCGAGGAAGGTCTGGTTGATGAACTGGGAGTACGCGGTGCTCGGCAGGTCGGTGAGCATGTAGCCGTCGGTGTTCACCACGCTGACCGCTTCGGCGCTGGTGTAATACAGCCTCACGTGCTGCCCGAAGGTGCCAGCGGAGGGGTCGTTGTGATCGACGGGCTGCGTGAAGGTGAGCTCGTAGATCTGATACGTCTGGTCGAGCTGGAGCTGAGCGACGAAATCATTGGTGTATTTTTTGACGCTGGTGACGCCGTCGATGGCAAGAAGCTGCTGCTCGATGGACTCGCTCGACGCCGCGCTCGTCTCGGCGGATTGCGCCGTCTGCTGCGTCGCATCGCCGGAGCCCGAAGCGTTGTTCGTGCCCGCGCAGCCGGTAAGCCCCGCGCCCGCGCACCCGAGCGCAAGCGCAAGGGCGACCAACAGGCGAAGAGGCTTCCTCAGACCTGCCTTGGCGGACGTGGAAACGCGGTCGGGAGCAGAGGTACGTGAGGTTCTTGGCATCGCGATGTCCTTTCCGAGTCCTTATAGCACCGTAAAGATAACCTAGAAGCCATTCTCGCACGGAAACCGCCGTGTTTGGGCGGCGCGCGCCCAGGAAGCCCGTCTGCGGCGCTCGCGCTATCCTAAATGCGTAAAACCTATCCACAAGGACCGTCTGGAGGCAGGCGAATGAACATCACGGTTTACCTGGGGGCCAGCTACGGGAGCAATCCCCTGTTCGCCGATGCGGCGCGCGAGCTCGGCTCATGGATCGGCCGCTCCGGCAACACGCTCGTGTACGGCGGCTCGAAGACCGGACTCATGGGCGAGCTCGCGACCTCGGCGCTCGACGCGGGCGCCGAGGTGATCGGCGTCGAGCCGCAATTCTTCATCGACGCCGAGGTGCAGCTCCCCGGCCTCACGCAGCTGATCGTCACCCAGAACATGGCCGAGCGAAAGCAGAAGATGATCGAGCTGGGCGAAGCCTTCGTCGCCTTCCCCGGCGGCACCGGCACGCTGGAGGAGACCGCCGAGGTCATGTCCCTCGTATCGCTCGGAAAGCTCTCGGCGCCGTGCGTCCTGTACAACCTCGGCGGCTATTACGACAACCTGCGGGCGCTGCTCGCCCACATGGTGGACACGGGGTTCTCGACGCCGGAGCGCCAGCGGGGCATCCACTTTGCCGGCAGCCTCGCAGAAATCGTCGAGCTTCTCGGCTAGGGTGTCGAGGCCGCATGGCCGGCGAGAAGCGCTTCCGCTGGCCATGCAAGTTCGGCGAGCCGCAAGGTCAGATCAGGCCCCCGAAGAGCCCAAAATACGAGAGCGATTCGCTATCCCGTAAGTAAACAAGAAACCCGCAGGCTTCCGACCTGCGGGTTTCTTGCCCCAAATGCGTCTGCTGCTCACTTAAACCAGTGACAATCCCCCTGCTTGCGAACTATTGCTTGGGCACGGCCCGAATCTTGGGGAAACGGACCCCAGCCCCCGGCACAGCCGCTCCTAGCAGTCGGCCATGGTCTTGCCGGCGCCGACGAGGCCCTCGAAGTCGGCGGTGAAGGCGTCGATGGCGGCGTCGATGGCGGCGTTCTTCACAAGGCCGTCGATGACGTCGGAGGCGATGGTGCAGGCGCCCACGCCGTACTCGGTGAGCTCGAGAACCTGCTGGGAGTTCTTGAAGCTGGCGGCCAGGACCTCGCAGGCGAGGCCGTTGACCTCGAAGATGTCGTGGATCTGCTTGGAGACGGCGATGCCGTTGTAGCCCATGTTGTCGATGCGGTTGACGTACGGGGCCGCGTAGGAGGCGCCGCACTTGGCCGCGATGAAGGCCTGCATCGGGGTGTAGATGGCGGTCGCGGTCACGGGGATGCCCTCGGCGACGAGCGTCTTCATGGCCTTGAAGCCCTCGGGCACGGACGGCACCTTGGCAAAGGTGTTGGGGCCGAGCTCGACGGCGATGCGGCGACCGTCGGCGACTATGCCCTCGGCGTCCGTGGCGGTGACCTGCGCGTGGAGCTCCTTCTCGGGCCCGATGATCGAGCGGATCTCCTTCAGCACGTCGAACGGCTGGCGGCCGGACTTGGCCAGGATGGACGGGTTGGTGGTCACGCCGTCGATCGGGTAGTAGTCCACAAGGCGGCGGATGGCCTCGACGTCGGCGTCGTCGATGATGAACTTCATGGTGCTGTCCTCTCTGTTGGGTGGCGCCCCGGACGGTGCGCACGGACGGGTCTTGCCTGGGGAGGGACCGGGCTCGCGCCCCCTCCCCTCCTACCTAAAGTGTTTACGCCAGTTCCTGCTCGGTGCGGCCGATGATGTCGTCCTGAGTGGCTTTGCTCAGTACATTGAAGAAGGCGCTGTAGCCGGCGACGCGCACGATGAGGTCCTTGTTGGCATACGTCAGCTCTCGTTTTGCCGATCGCATCAACCATGTGAGAAGGCCCGGGACCACAGACGGTCCCGGGCCCCATCGTAAAGAAAGGGTGCAGGTAGATTATCCTCGCCCTACGCGAGCCCTATGCGAGCAGTTCTTTAATTGCTTCGACCTGCTCGGGCGTGACCTGGACCGCCGGCTCAATGATGTTCGTCGAGATGGGCAGACCCTTGACCCTGACGGCGGCCTTGATTGCCGAGATGAACAAGTCGCACGCGTCATAGACGGCCATCAGCTTGGAGACGCGCTCGGCGCACTCCACGACAACTGCGAAGTCGCCCTCTTCGTACGACTTGTGCATTCGCACGAAAAGCTCGGGCTCGACGTTGGTAAGGCCGCAAAGCACGCCGTTGCCGCCGCTTGCGCGATTAACCAGATAGTACTCGTCGAAGCCGGAAAGGACAGAGAACTCGGGGTTCACGGCTCGCGCGGCGCGGATAACCTTGCGGGTGTGGCTGATGTTGTCCACCGTGTCCTTGATGCCGCAGATGTTTTTGTGCGCGCCGGCAAGCTTGGCAACGAGCTCGGGCGAAAGGCAATTGCCCGTGCGAGCGGGGAAGTTGTAGAGCACGACAGGAAGACCGGTAGCCTCGGCGATACCGCCGAAGTACTTCTCGGCGGCAGGATCGCTGGGACCGAAGTAGTACGGCGAGACGGCAACGACCGCGTCGGCGCCCGCCTCTTCGGCGTAGCGGACCAGCTCGAGGACATTCGCGTAGATAGTGTCGCCCACGCCAACGAAGACCTGCATGCGTCCGCCGACGCGCTTGACCGCAAAGTCGACGACCGCCTTCTTGTCCTCGAGGCCGACGCCGTAGAACTCGCCGATGCTGCCGAAGAGCAACACGCCGTTGATGCCGGCGTCGGCCAGGTGGTCGAGATGCTTACCCCAGAGGTCGTAGTCGATGCCTCCCTCATCGTCCGTAATGGTGATGGACGGGCAGTAAACCCCCTCAAACATTGTTTCTCGCTTTCTGGGGTCATGCCCCGGTAAATGCAATGTCTAACGCGTCGATCGCGGCACGGTGAGAAGGCCTTAGAGGTAGTAGGCCTTGACCGCGTTGTCGTAGAAGACGCCCTGCTTCTCGACGTCGGAGAAGACGTCGGATTCCTCCAGGTAAGTGTAGAGGTCCTTGTAGTCGAACTTGGTGAGAACGCAGGGGGAGTCAGTGCCCCAGATGATCTTGTCGGCACCCAGGATGTCCTTTGCCATCTTGATGTACTCGAGGGCGGTGGGGTACGGGTAGGCCTCAGGGGCGACGTTCCAAGGAAGCGCAGAGAGGTCGACCCAGACGTTGTCGTGGGCGAGGTACGGCAGTGCGCACTTCAGTGCCTCGCCGTCCTCAAGCGACGGGGCGAGCAGGTGGCAGACGACGATGTGCAGGCCGGGGTACTTCTTGGCAAGGCGGTAGACGGCCTCGGGCTGACAGCTGGACATGCTGGGGCTGCCGATGTCGAGGACCAGGGTGGCGTCCTCAACCTGGGCGATGCGGTCGATGAGGGCCGTCATCTCGGGGCCGTCGACGGCGAAGTCGCGGTGATAGCCGGACAGGCCGCCGCCTACCGAGACCTCGAACTTGAACACGTGAGCGTGCAGGTCGTTGATGAAGTGGTCGAGAATCTGCTGGGCGCAGCGGCAGAACGGGTCGAGCATGACCGCCGCCTTGAACCGATCGGGGTACTTATCGGCACACTCCATGGCGTACTCGTTCTGCAGGCCATACAGGACGCCCTGGAGCAGGATCGCCTTCTCGACGTCATGCTCGTCCATGAGCTCGAGGAAGGTCTCGACCAAGTACTCCTTGTCTCCCTTTCCCACGGGGATAATGCGGAACTCCTCGCCGGTGGCCCAACGGCAGTTACCGTTGCCGAGGGGCCTCAGCTCTCCGGCTTTGCCCATCGAGGCGATGTGATCGAAAACGTGGGCGTGGGCGTCGATCTTCTTCATGGTGTTCTCCTAACTTTCAATGAGTTTCCTGTTGATTTAGCGGTTGATGCGAAAGCAGCCTATTGCCTGATGTGCATCACCTCCTGATGCGTCTCAGGGCGTTTCTTCCCACACGGGAAGCCATACGAGATGGGCCTACGCGACCTGCTCCTCCTCCATGTCCTCGTCAGTCACGTCGTCGAACGGGACGATGAGGGTAAAGAGAAATGCCAGGCCGAAGGCAAGGGCCAGGGAGATGCAGAAGGGCACAAAGGCGCGGCTCATGAAGACAGGCAACGTGGTGAGCGCGGGCAGGGCGAACGCGGTGCCGCAGCAGCCCGAGATGCCGGCGACAGCCGAGGCGATACCACCAGCGACGCACGCGCAGGCCATGGGCTTCTTCAGGCGAAGGTTCACGCCGTACATGGCGGGCTCGGTGATGCCCAACAGAGTGGTGAGGGACGCGGAGATGGCCTGGGACCGGAACTTGGTGTTCTTGGTCTTAAGTGCCACGGCGAGCGCGGCGCCGCCCTGGGCGAAGATCGCGCCGCCGAAGAGCGCCATGATGGTGTCAAAGCCGTAGACGGCGACATTGTTCATGGCAATCGGGAACAGCGCCCAGTGCAGGCCGAGAATGACGAGGAACGGCTGGAATGCGCCGATGAGCGCGCCGGCAACGAGCGGCGAAAGGCTGTAAACGGCCTCATAACCCTGAGCGAGCCAGTTGCCCACGACGGTGCCGAGCGGCCCGAAAATGGCAAGGGTCAAAGGAATTACCACGACGATCGTGATAGGCGGGGTGAACAGGCCGCGGAAGGTCTCGGGAATGACCTTGTAGCAGCCCTTTTGAATCCAGCTGGCCGTGTAGACCGCGAGCAGGATGGGGATGACGGAGCTGGTATAGGTAGCCTTCGAAAGCTCGAGCCCGAACAGGTACACGGGCTCGTCGGCGCCCATGATGCTGGTGATGTCCGGATACACAAGGATGCAGCCGAGCAGGACGGCCGTCACCGTGTCGACACCGAAGCGCTTGGACGAGGTGTAAGCCAAGAAGATAGGGATGAAGTAGAACAGCGAGTCAGCCATCGCGTTCAGGATCGAGTATGTAGTCGACCCGTCAGCGACGACCCCCGCGGTTTGGAGCAGCGTCAGGATGCCCTTGAGGATACCGACGGAGACCAGCAGGTTAATGATGGGCAGAAAGAACGAGGACAGCAGGTCGATGACCGCGTTGACGCCGCGCTGCAGCGCGTTGGGCGTCTTCTCCTCGGTGGCTTGCGTTGTTGACACGATGTATCTCCTCTCTTGACGGACGCTTTCGCGCCCTCTTGCCATCCTTTGACCGGCGCTGTCTTTTGGCTTGAACGGGCATGGCCGGCTCGCCACGGTTAGCTACATGTAGTTGCAGATGTGCGGAAGCGCCGTCTCGGTGTATCCAAGAGCCTCGGCGCAGACCTTGCGGCCGTTGCAGACGGCGATGATGTCATCGAGCATCTTGTCTCGCATCTCCTCCATGCTCTCGGGCCCGTAAATCGTCGGGCTCGCGTCGAGGTCGGTGTTGTCCCTCATGGACTCATAGGTGCGCTTGTTCGCCGTCAGGCGGTACACGGGCGCGATCGCGTTTCCGGTCGGGGTACCCAAACCGGTCGAGAAGACCACGAGCTGGCAACCACCGGCGATGATCCCGCCCACTGAGGACGGATCGTTGCCGGGGGTGTCCATGACGACGAGGCCCTCGTGCGGCTTGAGTTGGGCCGCGTAGGGATAGACGGCGTTGAGCGGGCTGTGGCCGCCCTTGTGAACGCAGCCGAGCGACTTCTCCTCGAGGGTCGTCAGGCCACCTGCCATGTTTCCGGGGCTTGGGTTGCCCTCGCGCATCTCGGCGCCGAACATCTGGACGTACTTCTCGTAGTCGCGGACAATCCCGAGAATGTCTGCGGCGACCTTCTCATCCTTGGCGCGCCGGGCCAAAATATGCTCGGCGCCAAAAAGCTCGGGAGTCTCACAGAGGACCGAGGTTGCGCCATGCTCAACAAGCCAGTCGGAGACCTCGCCGATCAACGGGTTGGAGCCAAGGCCGCTCGAGGGATCGGAGCCGCCGCAGTTGGTGCCGAGGATGAGCTCAGAGACGTCAGTCGGCTCGCGGACGCATTCATCGGCCTCGGCAACCATCTTGCGAGCAAGACGAGTTCCCTCCTCGATCGCCCTGATGGAACCGCCGACCTTCTGGATGACGAGAGTTTCGACCGGTTTATTGGTGCGCTCACGAATCGCGTTGACGACGAGGTCGTTCTGGCAGCCCTCGCAACCCAGCGAAACACAGATAACGCCATAGATGTTCGGGTTGGCGGCATAGCCGGCCAGGGCCGCGATGGTTACTTTTTGGTCACAGTCAACCTGCGAGCAGCCGTTCTGGTTATGGAACGAGACACAACCCTCAACTGCGTTCGCGATGCGCTCCGTCGTGTCGGAGGCGCAGATGCTCGTTGGGAGAATCAACACGTGGTTGCGGATGCCGACGGTCCCGTCAAGGCGGCGATAACCCATGAAAGTGCGCGTGCCCTCGCGCGAGACGGCCTTCTTGACGTGCGCAGACGAGATATCGTTTGCGACGGCGTCCTTGAGGTTGTCTGAGCTCTCGCAATTCTGCGTGTGAACGTGCTCCCCGCGCTTAATGTCCCTGCTGGCGACGCCGATGAACTCGCCATACTTGATGATCTTCTCGCCCTGGGCGATATCTGCCAGGGCGATCTTGTGGAACAGCGGGATGCCGTCCGTCACGACAACTGACCCCATCTCGCCTCCTGGCACGCTGTAGCGGGCCTCCTCCCCTGCTTCCAGCTGGTAAGTGGCGACGGCAACGTTGTCCCTCTTGTCGATAACGACGGCGTTATGGCTTTGCTTCTCGGTCTCTGCCATGGGTCCCCTCCTCGGTGGTACGCCTGTCAACTGTTCGTATATCAGAACGGCGTTCCTATTTCGTGATTTCAAGTATAGGTAGGGTAAAGCCTCCCACCGGCTAACATGGGCGAACGGTAGCAGTATCTCTGCGAACGTAGTTCGTATATACGAATGCGCATTTCAGAGCTACCATGGGGACCAGGGAAGGATTCAACGAAAGAGAGTCATCATGCCTCAGCAAGACCCCCAGGGGCACCGCGCAACGTTGCGGGTCCTGGCAATACTCGATGCCCTTGCGCACAACGGGCACGGCCTCACCATGGCCGATATTTGCCGAGAGCTCGACGCGCCGAAGAGCAGCCTCTTCCCCATCCTGCATACGATGGCCAACGCCGACTACATAAGGTACGACGAAGACACAGGTCGTTATGGCATGGGCCTCAAGTCATACCTTTTGGGAAAGGCGTTCGATCGAGAGGGCTCTGGATTGGCACCCATCGAGGCCACCATGCGCGACGTGGTTGACGCTTGCGGCGAGACATGCCAGCTCGGCGTGCTCGACCATGGGCGCGTCCTTTACGTTGCCCGCGTCGATTCACCCCAGCCAATCAGGCTCGCGTCGGAAATCGGCAAGACGCTGCCCGCGCAGTGCACTGCCATCGGCAAGGCAATCCTCTCTGGATGGGACGACGCGAGTGTTCGCGAGGCGCTGCCAGAGCCGCTTGAGAGACCGACCGAGAAGTCGGCTGCGACCATCGACGAGGTGTTGGCACAGCTGGAGATAGTCCGTCATGAGGGCTTCGCGCACGACAATCAAGAGATTGCTGAGGGAGTCGAGTGCATCGCGGTTCCTATTGCCATGGGCGGGTCTCATTACGGCTTGGGTGTCACGGTACCCGCCTACAGACTTGACACCGAGAAAGAAGAGCTTATCAATCAGGCCCTCGAGAAAGCTCGGCGCCACCTGGCGCAAATTAGCGGCTAGGGCTCAATCGCCGCGTGCTTGTCGGCGCGGAATCGCGGAGCCGCTAAGCCAGAAGCCCCAGAACCTCGCGCTTGGCGGCAAGAAACGCCGGGCTGAGCTCGAAATCGCCTGCTGCGGCGCCTGACGCGCGGTCCACCGCCACCTCGCCGGAGACCGTGGAGGGCACGCCCGCCTGCGGGTCGCCCGCAAGCACGTAGACCCGGCTCGACATGCTGACGGCCTCGTCCACGTCGTGCGTGATCACGATGCTCGCGATGCCCAGCTCGGCGGCCATCTGGCAATACCAGCGGCGAAGGTCCACGCGCGTCAGGGCATCGAGCGCCGAGAACGGCTCGTCGAGAA
>CAZEHG010000059.1:0-10053 GCA_964512475.1 uncultured Atopobium sp. | reverse complement strand
CGATGCGACCAAAGCCGTTAATAGCAACCTTTACTGCCATGCCTTCTCCTTTCACATGGCCCCCGGGGCTTCTCCCCTCGGGCCTGTCAGCGGTTGGCAAATACATGCCAAGGTGAAGTGTACCGCAAAACCGCCTGACTTTATACCGGTGTCAGGAAATTGAATTGAGCAAGAACGGCAATTAACGCCCAACAACGTGCACCAAACGCGGCACTCGCCGACAAATTTCGACCTTTGAGGGGTGAATTGTCTTTAATCGGTCGATTCCGAGCGGGCGTCGGCGACGATCCGCTGCAGTCGAAGTACCCGGTGGTACATCGCGGACTTAGACACCGGGGGGTCCATCTCCTGCCCCAGCGCCGCGAGGCTGAGGTCGGGGTTGTCGCGCCGACACTCGCAGAAGGCGCGAACCGCGGGCGGCAGGGACGCGAGCCCGACGAGCGCCTCGGCCTCGCCGATGAGCTCGATCTGGTCGGCGGCGGCGTCGGTGGAGCGCGCCTGGTTGGCCATCTCGGCGTTGACGCGACGGTTGACGTCGTTCTTCACGGATTTCTTCGCCCGGGCGACCTCGACCGCTTGGGCCACGCGCTCGGCGCCCATGCCGCGCAGCAGGGCCGTGATGTCCTCGTAGCTCTTAAGATAGATGGCGTAGGCGCCGCGTCGGTGGTTCAGGCGCGCCTTCACGCCGTAGGTGCCGATAAGCGCGACGAGCTCGTTGGCGAAGGTCTCCCCCGTCACGGCGATCTCGAGGTGGAACTCGCCGCGAGGGTCCGCGATGAAACCGCCTGCCATGAAAGCGCCGCGGACGAACGACGCGATGGCCGAGCGGGTCCGCAGCAGGTTGCGGGGAACGCCGGGAGCCAGGCCGCGGCCCGGGACGAGGATGCCGAGGTCGACGAGCGCCGGCGCGAGCTCCTCCTGCTCGGGGATCTCGATGAGGTAGTTCCTCGTCTTGTGCAGGACACTGCGGCGCACGGTGAGCGAGGTCTCCAGGTCGAAGAGCTTGTGCGTGAGCTTGATCGCGGTCCTGGCGACGGCCCCGGTCTCGGTAGCGATCTTGATCGAGTAGCGGCCAGGCCCGCGGAAGCTCAGCGTGCCGCACACGCGCATGATGGCCGAAAGCTGCGCGTACTGGGCCGCGCGCGTCGGGCCGTCCACACGGGCGAGCTCGTCTTTGACCTCGGCTGTGAACGACATGCTAGCTGTTCCTCACGTTGGCGAGCGCGAGGTCCCGGTGCGAGAGGCTCACGAGATAGCCGCCGCGCTGCAGGTAGTCGGCCGTTGCGTTCGCGATGGCGACGCTGCGGTGCTGGCCGCCCGTGCACCCGACCGCGATGGAGAGGTGAGACTTGCCCTCCGCCACGTAACCGGGCATGGCGACGTCGAGCAGGCGCTCCCAGGCCTCGAGGAACCTCTGGGTCACGTCGTTCTGGATGACGAAGTCGCGCACCAGGGGGTCGTTGCCCGTCATGGCGCGCATCTCGGGGTCGTAGAAGGGATTGGGCAGGAAGCGCACGTCGATCATGAGGTCCGCCTCGACCGGCATGCCGTGCTTGAAGCCGAACGAGAAGACGCTGACCTCCATAAGCTGCTGGTCCGTGAGCTCCGAGAAGGTGCGGCGCAGGCGCGCGCGGAGGTCCTTGATGAGCAGCGAGGAGGTGTCGATCACGAGGTCGGACGCCTCGCGCACCGCCGTGAGCTGGGCGCGCTCGCGCGAGATGGCGCTCGCGAGCGACTCGCCGGGCTGCGCGAGCGGGTGGCGGCGGCGGTTCTCGTCGTAGCGACGCATGAGTACCTCGTCTGAGGTGTCGAGAAACACCACCTTGCAGCTGATCTCGTGCTCGCGCAGCTGCTGCAGCGAGTCGCTGATCTCGTCGAAGAGGCCTTGGCTGCGCAGGTCGCAGGTGACGGCCAGGTGGCGCCCGACGCCGGAGTTGATGCCTACGAGCTCCGCGAGCTGGAGCAGCAGGCGCGGCGGAAGGTTGTCGATGCAGAAGTAGCCCATGTCCTCGAAGACATGGAGCGCCTGGGTGCGGCCCGACCCGGACATGCCCGTGATGACGAGCACGTCGGGAACGCGGCTGCGGCTCTCGGCCGCGCGAATCTGTTGCGCGTTTGCTGGCATGGGGTCCCCTTCCCTCTTCCTTCTTTACGAGTATAGCGGGCACCGGGTTGTCGTCGCGCGCGGGCGGCTCGGCCTCGCCGCGGGCAGAAGAAAGCCCGCCCCCCTCCCCGACGACCGGGGAGGGGGGCGGGCATGGGTGCTCCCTGGGCGGGCGACCTCTCCCTGGCCGCTGCGGCATGAGCTTGTCACCAGCTACCGCGGCGGGAGCTTATCGCCCGGTGAAGGGGCTTAGAGGCCGGACTCCTCCTTGGGAAGGGGCTTCTTCCAGAAGGAGAGGATCAGGCAGCCGACGACGGAGCCGACGACGCAGGCCACGAGCCACATGATCGGGCTCGTGATGACGGCTGTGACCCAGGCGCCGCCGTGGGGCGCGGGGCTTGCGCAGCCGAAGGCCGCGGACAGGCCGCCGGCGACGGCGGAGCCGATGATGCAAGACGGGATCACGTGGCCGGGGTCGGCGGCGGCGAAGGGGATGGCGCCCTCGGAGATGAAGGACAGGCCCATGATGTAGTTCACCAGGCCGGCGTTGCGGTCGTCCTTGGTCCAGCGGTCCTTGAAGAAGGTGGTGGACAGGGCGATGACCAGCGGCGGGACCATGCCGCCGACCATGACGGCGGCCATGATGACCTGGCCGGTGGTGCCGAGGCCGGAGCTGGGGTCGAGGGCGGCGGTGCCGAAGACGTAGGCAGCCTTGTTGAAGGGGCCACCGAAGTCGATGGACATCATGCCACCGAGGACGAGGCCGAGGACGATGATGTTGCTCGTGCCGAGGCCGGCGAGGAAGCTGTTGAGGCCGGTGTTGATGGCGGCGAAGATCGGGTTGAGGGCGAGCATCACGATGCCGATGGCGAGCGTGGCGAGCACGGGGTAGATGAGCATCGGCTTGATGCCCTCAAGGGAGCTCGGGAGCTTGTCGCAGAGCTTCTCGATGCCGAGGGTCAGGTAGCCTGCGGCGAAACCGGCGAAGAGGGCCGCGATGAAGCCGCCGGAGATGAGGCCCGTGGAGTCGAGCGTGCCGAGGTAGGCGAAGTCATAGCCGGCCTTGGCGAAGAGGCCGCCGACGAAGCCCGGCGCGATGCCGGGGCGGTCGGCGATGGAGGCGGCGATGTAGCCCGCAAGGATGGGGAGCATCATGCCGAAGGCCTCGGAGCCGATAGTCTTGAAAAGGGCCGCGGCCGGGATCGAGGAGCCGTATGAAGAGGTGCCCAGGCCCGGCTGGTCGACGAGGAACGCGATGGCGGTGAGGATGCCGCCGCCGATGACGAACGGCAGCATGTGGGAGACGCCGTTCATCAAGTGCTTGTAGACCTTATGCCACGTCGACTCGTTCTCGGCGGCCGCGGGAGCGGACGACGCGCCTCCGGCGTTGCGGTGGACGGGGGCCTCACCATTGAGAACGATGTTGATCAGGCGCTCAGGCTCGTTAATACCGGCGGAGACGTTCGTGGAGTAGACCGGCTTGCCGTCGAAGCGAGCAAGGTCGACGTTCTTGTCGGCCGCGATGACGATGCCCCTGCAGTGGGAGATCTCGTCGGCGGTGAGGATGTTCTTGGCGCCCGCGGAGCCCTGGGTCTCGGCCTTGAGCTTGATGCCCATCTCGGCGGCCTTCTTCTCGAGGTTCTCGGCTGCCATATAGGTGTGGGCGATGCCGGTCGGGCAGGCGGTGATGGCGAGGACCTCGGGCCAGTCGGAGTCGGAGGTCCTCGGCGCCGCGGCGGCCTCGGCCTTGGCGGCCTCAGCGGCGTCACGGCCGGCCTCGGCGGCGTCGATGGCGGCGAGGAAGTCCTCGGGCGTCTTCGCGACGCGCAGCTCGTTGGCGAAGTCCTCGTGCATCAGCAACGCGGAGAGCTTGGCGAGCATCTCGAGATGGACGTTGTTCTCACCCTCGGGCGCGGCGATGGCGAAGATGAGATCGCAGGGGGCGTCGTCGGGGGCGTTCCAGTCCACGCCGCCCGGAACGGTCATGGCGACGAGACCGGCCTTGGCGACGGCGGCCACCTTGGCGTGCGGGATCGCGATGCCGTCTCCGACGGCGGTGGAGAACTCCGCCTCGCGGGCGAGGACGCCCGCCTTGTAGCCCTCCGCGTCGCTCACGTTGCCCGCGGCGACGTGGAGCTCGACGAGCTGGTCGATGGCGTCGGCCTGGCTCGCGGCCGTCGCGCCGACCTTCACGCTCTGCGCGCTCAGTAGGTCAGTGATCTTCATATAGGCTCCTTCCCTTGGAACTGCCTTAAACACTGAACAGGTGGAGATAGGTGGTGCTTCTTGCTTGCTGCGCTAGGGGCGCGCCATCAGCTCCTCGACCTCCGCGCGCGTGGCGAGATGGTCGGAGAATGCGCTCGCGGAGCCCGCCGAGAGACCCATCTTGAAGGCGGTCTCGTAGGAGCCGGTCTCGAGATAGCCCGCGATGAAGCCGGCCACGGAGGAGTCGCCCGCGCCCACGGAGTTGACGACGGTGCCCTTGGCGGCAGGGCTCTTGTGGACGGAGCCGTCTGCGGCCACGAGCACGCCGCCCTCCCCCGCCATCGAGACGAGGACGTTGGCAGCGCCGCGCTCCTGGAGCTTCTTGGCATAGGGAACGACCTCGTCGCGGGTCTTGAGCGTGACGCCGAAGATGTCTCCGAGCTCGATGTTGTTCGGCTTGACGAGGAACGGCTTGTACGGGAGCACGCGGGTGAGGAGGTCGCGCTCGGCGTCGACGGCGATGCGCACGCCGCGGCCGTCGAGACGGGCCATGATGCGCTCGTACATGTCGCCGGGCAGGGTATTGGGCACGGAGCCGGAAATGACGAGGACGTCGCCCTCTCCCAAGACATCGAGCTTGGCGTAGAGCTTCTGGATGTCGGCCTCGGTGATGCGCGGGCCCTGGCCGTTGAGCTCGGTCTCCTCGCCGGACTTGATCTTCGCGTTGATGCGGGTGAAGCCCTCCTCCACGCGCACGAGGTCGCTGTCGACTCCTGTGGCGGCGAGAAGCGACTCGAGAGCGGTGCCCGTGAAGCCGGCGGAGAACCCGAGCGCACGTGAGGCGTGGCCGAGGTTGCCGAGGACGATGGACACGTTGATGCCCTTGCCTCCGGGCAGGATCTGCTCGTAGCTCGTGCGGTTGATGACGCCGAGGCGCATGTCGTCGACGCGCACGATGTAGTCGAGCGACGGGTTGAACGTGACGGTATAGATCATGCACAGCCTCCTGTATCCAACGTTTGGTTGCTAATGACTACTATTGCACGTTTTTGCTCATTTGTGAATGAGCTATTTCACTTTCTTCCAAACACCTGCGAACGGCCGCATTTTAACGGTGAACGGCAATCGAAATGACTGAACTTGCTCGTTTATGACAAGAACACCTGAAGCCGCCTATGCGACTATCTCCACGTTCTCGCACGCTGCGTAAGCGCTGCCACGGGGCAGCTCGGCCGTGATGAGGGTGGCCGCGTCGAAAGCCGCGAAGGTCACGAGGCTCGTCCGGCCGACCTTGCTGGCGTCCGCGAGGACGAAGCGATGCAGGGTCTGCATCATCGAGAGCCGCTTGACCTCGGCCTCGTTGAGGTCCGGCGTGGTGAAGCCATCCTCCTTGGTAGCCCCGTTGGCACCCCAGAAACCCAGCGTGAAGTGGTAGCGCGAGATCGCCGCGTTCGCGTCGGGCCCCACGAGGGCCTCGGTCGCGGACTTGAGCGAGCCGCCGAGCACGATGACCTCGAAGCCGCGCGAGGCGAGCTTGAGGGCATGGCTCACGCAGTTGGTGGCGTAGGTGGCTCGCTTCTCGGTCAGGCAGTCGATAAGGGCATCGACCGTCGAGCCGGCGTCCAGGTAGACGAAATCGCGGGGACCGACGAGCGGGGCCGCGGAGGCGGCGATGGCACGCTTCTCCTGCGCGTGTTGCCCAGAGCGCTCCGCAACGGGGATATCTCGCATGACGCCCTCCGCGTCAAGAGCCACGGCGCCCCCGTGCACCTTCGAGAGGCGGCCGGCATCGTCGAGCTTCTCGAGGTCGCGGCGGATGGTCGACTCCGAGATCCCGAGGCGGGAGGCAAGATCGACCACGGTCGCCGAGCCCTCGCGGTTGACGATGCCCAGGATCTGCGCATGGCGCTGGTCGGCGAGCATTACCTCTCCTCCTCCGGGTAGACGACGCCCCAGGCGGCGCGCGCGTCGGTCATGACGCGCATGACGTCCGCGGCGTAGCCGATGAGCGAGGCGGCCTGCGCGTCTCCGGCCACGGCGCGCTCGAGGTCGGCCATCTCGTAGCAGAGCGCGTAGGCCTCGGTGCCGGAGCAGACCGCCTCACGGCGACCGTCGGCAGTCCAGACAATGGTCGCTCGGTCGGCGCGCGGGTATTGGTCGACCTCGATATAGCACTCGTCGAAACTGATGACGGCGCGTTTGGGCTGCTTGGAGTGAATCGTCAGGCTGATGACGCCGAGCTGTCCCTCCGCGTTGCGGCACACGAGTCCGCCCGCGACGTCCACCCCCGTCTCGCAGGTGTTGCCCAGGCTCACGACCTCGGTCGGCGCGGACGCCATGAAAAGGCGCATGATGCTGAGCGCGTAGACGCCGATGTCGAGCATGGCGCCGCCGGCCAGTTCGCGGTTATAGAAGCGCGTCTTCGGGTCGTAGGGCTTGGAGCTGCCGAAGTTGACCTGGGCAAGGTTCATGCGGCCGAACTCTCCCGCGCGGGCGCGGGCAAGAAGCTCCCGGTAGAGCGGCATGTGCAGGATCGTGGTCGCGTCCATGAGGACGACGCCGTTGGCGTCCGCGAGCGCCCGGGCCTCGTCGAGCTCGGCGGAGTTGAGCGTGATGGACTTCTCGCACAGGACATGCTTGCCCGCCGCGAGGGCGCCGCGCAGATAGCGGATATGGGTGTTGTGCGGCGTGGTCACATAGACGGCGTCGATATCGGGATCCGCGCAGAGCTCCTCGAACGTGCCGTAGACGCGTCCGACGCCGTGGGCGGCGGCGAAGGCCTCGGCCTTGGCGCGCGTCCTGTTCTGAACACCCGCGAGGGAGCGGCCCGCGAGCGCGAGCGACTCGGCCATCTGGTTGGCGATCACGCCGCAGCCGACGACGGCCCAGCGCAGCTGAGGTGCGGTGAAGATATCTTCAGGGAAGGACTTGCCCTCGACAGAGGCAAAGGCGGCCTTAGCAGCGGCCTCGGCATCGAGCGGGGCGTTGCGGACGGGGTCGGCTGCGGGCATGGGGCCTCCTCTTTGCAAGGGTTTGCACTTCTTGTCGCACAGTATAAAGGATTGCGAGCCTTTTCGAGCATCATCTGCCAAAAACGATCAGGCGAATGGCGCACTCGAGAAGCCCGCAGCGCGCGCCCGGGCGCCCTACCCCTCTATGGCCGCCTTGAACCAGCTCGTGATGCTCGTCGGGTGCGTGATGCCCGTGCCCGCGACGACCGCCCAGGCGCCAGCGTCGATGGCGGCGCGAGCGTCCGCCGGGGTATGGACATGCCCCTCGCAGATTACCGGGAATCCGGGGAACTCCTCCACCGCCTGTCGAAGGATGGGCAGGTCGGGGCCGTCATCCATCGTCGTGTCGATAGCGGCCTTGTTGTGGCTCAGGGTGGTGGAGACCAGGTCGCAGCCCGCCGCGACGCCGCGGCGGATGTCCTCGATGGTCATGCAGTCGGCCATGATGAGCGTCTCGCACCGCTCGCGAAGGGCGGCGACGGTCTCCTCGAAGGTGCGGCCGTCGGGGCGCGGGCGGTCGGTAGCGTCCAGGGCCACCACATCGGCCCCGGCATTGACGCACGCGACGGCGTGACGCAGTGTCGGGGTGATGTAGACGCCCTCGTGCCCCTCTTTCCAGAGGCCGATGACGGGGACCTCGCAGCGCCCCTTGATGGCGGCGATGTCGGAGAGCCCTTGGCAGCGGATGGCCGCGGCGCCGCCGAGCTCGCATGCGCGCGCCATCTGGGCCATGGTCTCCGGGTGGCGGAGCGGCTCGCCCATATAGGCCTGGACGCTCACGATAAGCTTGCCCTTGAGGGATTGGATCAGCGGGTCGACGTTCATGCCGGCTCCTTTCGCTGCTAGGTGTGTTCGGTTCGCCGGCGCCTTACCAGGCGTAGGCGGAGCTGACGAGGTTCTCGGCGGCTCCGATGAGAGGCGCGTCTCCGCCAAGCTCGCCGGAGAGTATCGGGGTGGGGGCCACCGGCGGCATCACGGCCTCCGACCAGCCGCGGGCCATGGCGTCGCGCCATGCCGCGCCGCACTGGGCGACGGAGCCCGACAGGATGATGCACTCGGGGTCGAGCATGTTGGAAAGGCTGCCGAGGACCTCGCCGATGGCGTGGCCGCTGCGGGCCTCGGCCGCGACGGCGGCCTCGTCGCCGGCCGCGGCGCGCCTGTCGATGACGGCGCCGTCCACGGGCACGCCGTTCTCCTCGGGGGCGCCGCCGAGCTCGAGGTAGCGCTCGATGATGCCGGGGCCGCAGGCAATGGTCTCCAGGTGGCCGACGGCTCCGCACTGGCACGGGATTCCCGCCGCGTCGCTGCAGCTCACGTGCCCTATGTGGCCCGCCTCGTTGTGGGCACCGAGCATGATCTGCCCGCGCTCGACGAAGGCGCCGCCGATGCCGGTCCCGACGGCCACGACCAGGCAGCTCTGCTTGCCTGCGCCGGCCCCCCAGCGGGCCTCGCCCAGCGCATGGGCGTGCACGTCGTTCAGGACGCGCGCCGGCAGGCCCGCGGCCGCCTCGAGCTCCGCGCCCAGGCGCGTCCCGCCCCAGCCGGGCATCATGTCGTTCGCGTACGTGACGTCGCCGGTACGCGGGTCGATCACGCCGCCGGAGCTCACGCCGATGCCCGCGAGCCCGGCGCCCTCGCCTGCGAGTCCGATCACGCGCTCGGCCATCTTGATCGCGTTGGCGAGAACGACCTCGCCGCCGCGCTTGGCCTCGGTCGGGATCTTCGCGAAATGCTCGACCACGGGCTTCTCGCCGGCGCCCGGCAAGGTGACGAGCGCCGAGGCGATCTTCGTGCCGCCGATGTCGACGGCGACGACCTTCTTTGTGCTCAATGCTGCCTCCACGTCGATGTATGGGTGGGAATAAGGCCGCGCGGGCCCCGGGAGGAAGAGACGGGCACGCCGCCACGGGAGGCGCGCCCGGCCCTTGCCTACAGCAGGCCGTTGTCGAGAAGGACCTTGCGGATGGCCTCGACGTTATCGCCGGTCATGGCCTTGACGGGGCGCGGCATCGTCGGGGAGTCGAAGACGCCCATGAGGTTAAGCGCGGTCTTGAACGCGCCGACGCCGCCGGCGTAGCCCTGGACGCCCGAGGTGACGTCCCATATGTGGGAGATCTCGTTCAGGCGATCCTGCTCGGCCTTGACCGTGGCCCAGTCGCCGTCGCAGGCGGCCTTCCACATGCGCACGTATCCGTAGGGCTCGACGTTGGCGAGGCCCGGGACCGAGCCGTCGGCGCCTCCGAGGTAGGCGCCGTCGACGACGACCTCGTGGCCCGTGAGCAGGCTCATCGGGTGGCCGAGCTTCTCGTTCTCCTGGACGAGGTAGCGGAAGCCCACGTCGTCGCCGGAGGAGTCCTTGACGCCGGCGAGCACGCCCTCGGCGCCGAGCTTGGCCAGGAGCTTCCAGGGGAGCTTGGTGTGGACGCACACGGGGATGTCGTAGGCGAAGATGGGCAGGTAGAGCTCCTCGTGGAGAATCCGGAAGTGCTCCTCGACCTCGGCCATGCCCTGCAGGGCGTAGAACGGGCAGGTGGCCACGAGGGCGTCCGCGCCGAGCTCCTGGGCGACCTTGCCCTGCTCGACCATGCGGTCGGTCTCGGTGTCGATGATGCCCACGAGCACCGGGACGCGGTGGTCGACGATGCGGATGGCCTCTACGATGACCTGCCGGCGGCGCGCGTCGGTGGAGAAGACGACCTCGCCGGAGGAGCCCAGGAAGAACAGGCCGTCGAC
>CAZEHG010000058.1:0-10138 GCA_964512475.1 uncultured Atopobium sp. | reverse complement strand
TTGTATGCGGCCCTTTGCCGCGCATGGCATGAAACGTCCATATGCTAAAGGAAACCGCATGCCGCTGTAAAGGGGTCGACCGAACCGCGACAA
This sequence comes from uncultured Atopobium sp., assembly GCA_964512475.1. Classification (GTDB taxonomy): domain Bacteria; phylum Actinomycetota; class Coriobacteriia; order Coriobacteriales; family Atopobiaceae; genus Paratractidigestivibacter. The sequence goes on along the minus strand of CAZEHG010000058.1, from coordinate 10,045 downwards.
AAAGCGGACAAAGGGACTGTCCCTTTGTCCGCCTCGACACGAAGCGCCGTCCGTGTTGTTCAAACGCGGCGGCGCCTTGTGTGTAATGGTCTTGTGCCCGGAAGGAGAGGTCCGGGCGCTTCCGGGAATCCGCCCGGACCTGACCGAAGGACGCCCCATGAACACCGACAAGACCTATGCGGAGCAAATCGCCGCCGAGTACGCCCCAAAGGTCGCCTCAAAGGTGGTGGCTCTGCGCAAGCTCGACCGCCGCGCCAAGGCTCCGGCAAACATCGCCGCTTACACCATCGGTATCGTCTCGTGCCTCATGCTCGGCACCGGCATGTGTCTGTCGATGGGCGTCATCGGAGGCGGCGGCACGCTGATGTTCGTGATGGGCATCATCGTCGGTGTCCTGGGCATGGTCGGCATGGGCGTGAACTACCCCATCTACAAGCGCCTGCTCGAGCAGGGCAAGCAGAAGTACGCGGCCGACATCATCCGTCTGGCCTCGCAGATCAGCGAGTAGGGAGAGCCGTCATGACCAACACAACGTACCTTCTTACCGGTGCCGCGGGTTTTCTCGGCAGCCACATCTGCTCGCAGCTCCTGGAGCGCGGCGAGCGCGTCCGTGCCTTCGTCCTTGCTGGCGACCCTGCGGCAAAGTACATCCCCGAGGGCGTCGAGATCTTTGAGGGCGACCTTTGCAACAAACAGGACTGCCAGGCGTTTTTTGACGTGCTCGAGGGCCAACAGACCGTCTGCATCCACTGCGCGAGCATGGTGACCGTCGACCCCGGCTACAGCGACAAGCTCATGGACGTCAACGTCGGCGGCACCGAGAACATGCTCGCCGCGGCCGGGTCACATCCGGAGTGCCGCAAGTTCGTCTACGTCTCCAGCACGGGTGCCATCCCGGAGCTCCCCAAGGGCCAGAAGATCAAGGAGGTCCGGTGGTTCTACCCCTACGACGAGACCAAGGTAGTGGGCTGGTACAGCCGCACGAAGGCCATCGCCACCCAGAAGGTGCTTGACGCCGCAGCTCGTGGCCTGAACGCCTGCGTCGTGCACCCCAGCGGCATCCTCGGCCCCAACGACATGGCCGTAGGCGAGGTCACCAGCACCATCATCAAGATCCTCCAGGGCCAGATGTCCGTTGGCATGCAGGGCAGCTTCAACCTCTGTGACGTGCGCGATCTTGCCGCCGGCTGCATTGCCGCAGCTGACAAGGGCATCCGCGGCGAGTGCTACATCCTGGCCAACGAGGAGGTCACGCTCAAGCAGATGTGCGAGATGCTCGATGCCGAGCTTCACTGCGGCACCTGCAAGGCCTATCTGCCGCTGGGCCTGGCCAAGTCCCTCGCCGGCATCATGGAGCGCCGCGCCAAGCGCTCTGGCGAGAAGCCCCTCATGACGACCTTCTCCGTCTACAACCTGGAACGCAACAACAGCTTCGACTATTCCAAGGCACAGCACGAGCTCGGCTACAAGACCCGCCCCTACGCCGAGACCCTGCACGACGAGGCGGTCTGGCTCAAGGAATCCGGAAAGGTGGCGTAGGCGCATGACCAAGGTTTGCGTAATCACCGGAGGCGGCTCCGGCATCGGCTTTGCCGCCGCGCGGGTGGTCGCCGCGGCGGGCCACCACGTGATTCTCTGCGGACGAACGGCGTCAAAGCTCGAGTCTGCGGTGGCCGCGCTCAAGGAAGCCGGCGGGCACGCCGAGGCCTTCTCCTGCGACGTCTCCGACCGCGAGAAGTGCTTCTCGCTGGCGCGCCACGCCGCCGAGGTCGGCGACGTCATGGCCGTTCTGCACATCGCGGGCATGAGCCCCCACATGGGAGACGCCGAGAAGATCATGGCCGCGAACGCCTTGGGAACCGTCAACATCAACGACGCGTTCTACGATGTCATCACCGAAGGTGGTTGCTTAATCGACACCAGCTCCACCTCGGCCTACATGATTCCCGGCATCGTCGCGCCCAAGCGCGCCTACCCGCTGGCCACAACCGATCGCGAAACCTTCATGAAGAAGATGCTGGCCCGCGTGCACATGTTTCCCGAGGACGCGCAGGCGGGGCTAGCCTACGGCATCAGCAAACACTTCGTGATCTGGTATGCCAAGCAGGACGCATTCCGCTTTGCCAAGAAGGGTGCCCGCGTGCTGAGCGTCACCCCGGGCAACTTCGAGACGCCGCTTGGCTCCATGGAGAAGGACGAGGCCAGCACCTACCTAAAGTTCGCCGCCTTCCCGCGCAACGGCCGCCCGGAGGAGATCGGCCCGCTCCACGCGGCGCTGATCGACCCGAGGCTGGGCTACCTGACCGGCACCGACATCCTGTGCGACGGCGGTTGCATCGCTGGCGGCGCCAGCGCGTTCAAGCGATAGCATGACGATTGGGTCGCCCGCTGAGACGGTATGACGAGGGAGAGACGTTGGCGGACGGCAAGCAGAGCAAGTACTTCGAGACGGCTGCGCGCATGGACGAGGCCTTCCTCGACCTTCTAGCTGAGAAGGACTTCGAGTTCATAACCGTCAAGGAGATCTGCAGACGTGCCGGCGTTAACCGCTCCACGTTCTACCTGCACTACGAGACCCTGGGCGACCTGCTCGACGAGTGCTGCGAGTGGATGGTTTCTCGCTTCATGTCCTACATGCCCGAGGGCGCGGACGTGTTCGTGAGGAAGATTCAGGACTGCCCATTGGAGGAGCTTGACCTGCTGACACCGCGGTATCTGACGCCCTACCTGCAGTTTATTTCGGACAACCAAAGGCTGTACCTGACGCATCTGAAGCGCGGGGGATCGCTTCCCCTCGAGGTGCTCTACGCCAGCTTGCGGACGCACGTCTTTGATCCGGTACTCGACCGCTATGACGTGGCCGAGCAAGACCGCGACTACTACCTGGCCTACACCATGAGAGGCTGCATGGCCATCGTTGAGGAGTGGGTGCGCCGTGGTTGCGAGGGCCCCATCGACCACGTTGTCGAGATCGTCCAGGCCTGCCGCCGCCCGTTGAATTGAGCGCGGGGCACGTTAACCGCCCCGATTCAGCGCCTCCGGGCTCGCTTCGACGCCTTACGGACACATAATCGCGCTTTTGGCCCACGACCTTTTGCATACCCGCAGGTGCGTTGTTGTCCCATCCCGGCCCTACCCTTCGGGCATCGGAGGACGGCGACGGGAGACAACATGGGGAACAGGTCGGCGAGGCAGCTGCTCAGGGCGCAGAGCCCGCTGGACGGAGACATGGCGACGTTCGTGTCCACGTTCTCGGACGAGGCGGCGCGCGAGGAGGTGCTGCTCGGCATGAGGTTCCCGGGCGGCTACCGCTGCCCGCGCTGCGGCGGCGAGTCCTGCTCGATGATGCGCACGAGGCCCCGCACCTGCCAGTGCACGCGCTGCCGCAAGCAGGTCTCGCTCACGGCCGGCACCGCCATGCACGGCACGAAGCTGCCGCCCTCGTCCTGGTTCCTGGCCATGCGCCTCATGACCCGCTCCAAGCGCGGCGTGTCGGCCGCCGAGCTGGCCCGCGAGCTCGGCGTGTGCGAGAAGACCGGCCAGTACGTGCTGCGCCGCCTGCGCGGCGCGATGTCCAGATCGGAGTGCCTTCCAGGTGCTTGACGGCGACGTGGAGCCCGGCGACGCGCTCATCGGCGCGACGGGCAACGGCAAGCACGGGCGCGGCACCGACCAGCAGCAGTCCATCGTGGCCGTCGAGACGGGCGCGAGGGAGGCCCCGGGGCGGGCGGGCGTCAGGTGCGTGCCCGACTGCTCGGGCGGCTCCTACGAGCTGTTCGCCTCCGAGCACGTCTCGATAGCGGCCCGCGTTCGCGCCGACGCGTGGAACGGCATCCGCGGCGGACTGGCCATCAAAACGGTGCGACGCGGCCCCAAATGAGGCAGTTAACGTGCAAGGAGGTCCCGCGCCCGCCCTCGCCGCTGCCGCTCAATGTTCACTGATTTCCGTGAGCTCCGGTAAACGGACGAGAGATTCCGTTTGCGACCTCGCTTTTAGTATGAGAACGAAACGAAGGAAGCCATCTTCGCCGACGGCCGCGGCGAGATGCGCCCTTCGTAGGTGTTCCCCATACTCAGAGAAAGCGAGCGCAACTATGAGCACCCTCGACAAGGTGTATGCATCGAAACCGATGCAGGCGCTTCAGAAGCTCGGCGCGTGGATGCAGTCGAACAACACGCTCCAGGCCATCAGTCAGGGAGTCATGTGCTCCCTCGGCCTGACCCTTGCGGGCGCGGTCTTCATGATCGTGGCCCTGACCTTGCAGCTCACGGGCGTCCTCGACGCCCAGAGCGCGGTCTATGCATGGATCACCGCCCCGTACAACATGACAATCGGCCTCATGTCCCTGGCGGTCACGTTCTGCGTGGGGTATTGCTACACGCGCAACCTCGGCATGAAGGGCGAGCTCGTCAACGGCATCGTCTGCATCGTCCTGTTCATCATGGTGGCGGCCCCCATCGAGTCGGTCCAGCTCGCCGACGGCACCACCGCCAGCGTGCTCAAGTCCACCTACCTGGGCAGCGCTGGCCTCTTCCCAGCCATGATCATGCCGATCATCACTATCCGCATCATCAAGTTCTGCCAGGACCACCACATCGCCCTGCGCATGCCCGAGAGCGTCCCGCAGTTCCTCCAGGATTCCTTCGCGAGCGCCATCCCCCTCATCATCAACATCCTGCTGTGGCGCGGTCTTGATACGCTCTGCCAGGCATACATCGGCGCCCCGCTCCCCGGCACGATCATCGGCCTGCTCGCCGCCCCGCTCGCCGGCCTCAACTCCATCCCCGGCATGATCATCATGACCGCCCTCTGCCAGCTTTTCTGGGCCTTCGGCCTCAATGGCGGCGGCATCAGTGGCATCGTGGTCTTCCCGATCCTCATCCAAGCCGTTGCCGAGAACGCCGCCCTCGCGGCCGCCGGCCAGCCGCCCGTGTTCTCCCCCGTCTTCCTCTGGACGGCAACGTCGGTCGCCGGCGGCGCGGGCAACGTGATCTCGCTCTGCGTCCTCTGCATGCGCTCCAAGTCCGAGCAGCTCAAGGCCATTGGCAAGGTCGGCCTGGTCCCCGCGCTCTTCAACATCAACGAGCCCATGTGCTTCGGCGTGCCCATCATGTACAACCCCACGCTCTTCATCCCCTTCATCCTGAACCCGGTCATCATCGCGATCGTGCTCTACATCGGGTTCTCCACGGGCATCTTCTGGTGCAACTCCGTCCTCATCATGACGGCCCTGCCCGTCTTCGTCGCGCAGTACGCCGCCACGGCGCACCTGGCCAACCTCGTCATCCCCATCATCGGCTTCGCCATCTCTTACCTGTGCTACCTGCCGTTCGTCAAGATGTACGACCGTCAGCTCTGCGAGCAGGAGGCCGCTGAGGCCGAGGCCGCCGAGGCCGCGACCGCCTAGGCGCCGCCGACGAACCCGAACCCACATCCAGAAAGGAAGAACCTCCATGGCAAAGAAGCGCCTCGGTATTTCCCTCTACCCCGAGTTCTCCACCCCTGAGCAGGACCGCGCGTACCTGGAGAAGGCCGCCAAGCTCGGCTTCACCCAGCTCTTCATCGCGTTCCTCGCCGTCAAGGACACGGCCGAGGAGACCCTCGAGAAGTACCTGCCCATCTGCGAGTACGCCCATAGCCTGGGCTTCGAGATCGAGGGCGACGTCAACCCCCTCGTCTTCGACCGCCTCGGCGTGAACGCCAGCATCTTCCACGGCCCCGTCGACCTCGAGTTCTTCAAGCGCTGCGGCGTCGACATCATGCGCCTCGACTTCGGCATGAGCGCCTATGAGGAGGCTGTGCTCACCCAGAACCCGCAAGGCATCAAGATCGCAATCAACGGCTGCGACGCCACCGACCACGTGGGTCTGCTCCTCAACAACGGCGCCCTGCCCGACAAGCTGCTCGGCTGCCACAACTACTACCCCCAGCGCTACACCGGCATCGGCCTCGACATCTTCCAGCGCAGCACGTCCAACTGGGGTCTCCACGGTATGCGCCTGCAGGTGTTCGTTTCTTCCCAGGAGCCCGACGCCTTCGGTCCCTGGCCCATCACCGAGGGCCTGCCCACGCTCGAGATGCACCGCAACCTCCCCATCTCGGCCCAGGTGAGGCACTTCATGATGATGCCCGACGTGACCGACGTCTACATCGGCAACGCCTTCGCCTCCGACGTCGAGCTCGAGGCCATGGCCGCGGCCAACACCGACTGCGTGACCTTCAACGTCGAGCCCGTCGAGGGAGCCCCCGCCGAGCAGGTCGAGCACGCATCGCTGCCCAAGGTGCGCCGCGGCGACGGCAACGCGGACTACATGGTCCGCTCCCTCGGCATCCGCACGGTGGAGAGCAACGTCCGTCACCCGCCGATTGCCCCGTTCAACACGGTGCCCGTCAAGCGCGGCGACGTGGCCATCTGCAACAATCGTTACGGTCAGTACGAGGGCGAGGTACACCTCGCCATCGCGGACATGGAAAACGACGGCAAGTGCAACGTCATCGGTCACATCGCGCCGGAGGAGGTCTTCCTCCTGGACTTCATGAGGGGAAGCATGCCGTTCAAGCTCGACTTCTCTGAGTAGGGCCCGGCTTCGAGCAGAGGTCGCCGGCGCGGAGGGGAGGCAATCGTGAAGCGAAGAAGCGCGGAGTTCGTCCGCTACGTCTGGAACCACCCGGGAAAGACATCCCGCGAGCTCTCCGAGCGTTTGTCGGTGAGCGCGCGCACCATCCGCGCGTGGGCCGCCGACGCGAACGCCTCTCTCTCCGGCGCCGCCGACCTCGAGCTCGACGAGAAGCGCGGGTACCGCCTGGCGATCCGGGACGGCCGGCTCTTCGAGCGGATCCTCGACGAGGCCGGTCCCGTGGGCCTCGGCAAGGTCTCCTCGACGCCCGAGGAGCGCGTCCGCTACATGGTGAGCGAGCTCGTCCTGCGCGACGGATGGGCCAAGCTCGAGGACTATGCCCGCTACTTCTACGTCTCGCGCGCCTGCGTCTCGGCAGACCTCAAGAAGGTCGCCGCGTTCTGCGAGCCTCACGGCGTGGTCATCGAGTCGCGCCCGCGCTACGGCGTCCGCGCCGTGGGGAGCGAGGCCGCCAGGCGCATGTGCCTGGCGGCGAACATCCTCGGAGAGGTACTCGAGAACGACGAGGGCCTCGCGCTCGGGGAGAACACCCGCATCCTCAACGTGGCGACCTCGGCAGTCTCGCGGGTGGCTGCCGAGGAGGGGCGGAGGGTGTACCCGGCGGCCGTGCAAGCGCTCGTCATCCACCTCGCCGTGGCGATCTACCGCATCAAGCAGGGCTGCGGCGTCGAGCTCGATTCGGGCCAAGCGCTGCCCGCCGAGGGCTCCGAGGCGTTCGAGGCGGCGAGCAGGATGTGCGATCTCGCCGCCGCGGGCCTCGGGATCGATTTCCCGGTCGCCGAGAAGCGCTACCTCGCCGTGCACCTCGCGGGGAAGGGCATGCCGGCCGACGATGGGCTTCTTGCCGCCGACGCGGAGCGGGCAGCGAGGGCCCACGTGGAGAGCGTGCTCGAGACCATTCGGAACGTCTACCAGATCGACCTGCGCTCCGAGGAGCTCGAGGAAGGGCTCGTGCGCCACGTCGCGCCGCTGATCTCGCGCCTGCGCCACGGCACCGAGCTGAGGAACCCCTTGGCCCAGGAGACGAGGGCGCGCTTCCCGCTCGCCTTCGCGATGGCCCGCGACTTCGCGGCCGAGCTCTCCCGGGCCTTCGGCGCCCCCGTTTCCGTCGACGAGACGAGCTGGCTCGCCCTGCACTTTGCGCTGGCCCTCGAGCAGGGCAAGGCGAGCCGCGCGAAGAAGAACGTCCTGGTTGTGAGCGCGTCGGGAACCGCGGACGCCCGCCTGCTCGAGCATTTGTGCCGCCGGGAGTTCGGCGACCTGGTCGGCAAGGTACTCACCTGCGACCTCTCGCGCCTCGACGAGCAGGACCTGACGGAAATCGACCTCGTGCTCTCCTCGGCGCCCCTGCCGCGCGAGCTGCCCGTCCCCGTGCGCCTGGTGCGCCATTACTTCAACGGGACGGACCTCGCAGAGGTCAAGGAGTCGTTCAGGTCGCGCTCCCTCGGGGAGTGGGCCGGCTGCATAGAGCCCGGGCTGTTCTTCCCCCACATGCGGTGGGGCTCCAAGGAAGAGGCGATCGCTTTCCTGTGCGGCCAGATCGCAAAGAAGCACGACGTGAGCCCCGACTTCGCGGAGCTTGTCGCCGCCCGGGAGAAGGCGCTGCCGACCCCATTCGGCAACGGCGTGGCGATGCCGCACCCGCTGCGGGCCACGAGCGAGCGCCTGCACGTGGCCGTCGGCATCGCCGACGAGCCGATCGCGTGGGGAGAGGAGCGGGTCCGGCTCGTGATCCTGGTCTCGATTCCCCGCGCGAGGATCACCAGCGAGTTCTTCGGCGCGCTGGCCGATGTGCTGATGGACCCCGAGTCCGTCGACGAGATCGTCAAGACGCAGGACTTCGAGACGTTCCGGAAGCTCTTGGCCTCCGCCTTAAACAACCAGTAGGGATTGGAGTGGTCAGAATGGCCGACCAAATCAATAGCGAGATGTCTATGGAGGAGATCGACTTCAGCATAATCTCCGCCGCGGGGATGTCGAGGAGCCTCTCCTTCGAGGCTCTCAAGGCCGCGAAGGACGGAGACTTCGCCCGCGCGGACGAGCTTCTCGCGCAGGCCGGGGAGCAGGGCGTCTCTGCCCACAACCTGCAGACGAGCCTGCTCACGTCGTTCGCGTCCGGCGAGGAAGTGCCCGTCGACGTCCTCCTCGTCCACGCCCAGGATCACCTGATGACGTCGATCCTGGCGCGCGAGCTTATCTGCGAGATCGTCGAGCTCCGCCGCGAGCTCGCCCGTTCGAGCAAGTCCGAAAACGATTAAAGGAGTGATCCCATGAAGGTACTGCTCGTTTGCTCCGGTGGCATGTCTACCAGCATCCTCATGAAGAAGATGGAGAAGTACGCCGCGCAGAATGGCCGCGAGCTCGAGATCGCTGCGGTCGCCATGGGCGTATACCCGGAGGTGTGCCACAACTACGACTGCATCCTGCTGGGGCCTCAGGTGATGTATCACCTCGACGCCGTCCGCGAGAGAAGCGGCATGCCGTGCGACGTCATCGCCCCACAGGATTATGGAATCGGCAACTGCGCGAACATCTTCAAGCAGATCGACCGCCTGCTGGCCTGTTGAGTGACAGAAAGGGGCTCCCGTCGCCGTCCCTTAGGACCTGGGCGAGCCGATGGACGAGGCGCCGCCTTCTCTTGCGGTCCTGTGTGCTAAAGAACGAGGTTCTACGTGCATGATTGGATGTTTGATGCCATTCGTGGCATCATCCAACTGGGTAAACGCCGACCCGGGCGCCTTCCGTGCGCCCGGGTCGGCGTTTGCCCAGCTGGCATCCGATGGACTGGTCATCAAGGATTCAACAAAGCATGCAAACGCGCGATTTTGTTGTTGCCGGGACGGGTAGCCGCATTTTGAGATCGCCGCGCCAAGATGTCCCGGCACGGGCCGATTGGGTAAGAGAAGACCGTCTGCAAAATCGTCGTGAGGATCGTTTTGGTCGCTAATCTGTGCATGCTCGCCGTAATCATGGTCGCGGTCGTCATCTCTTCGTTCGTCGCAAGCCTGATTCCGGGCCGACCCGTGCCTGAGGTCGTGTTCTTCGTGGTCGCGGGCGTGGTCGTGGGGCCGCATTGCCTGGGCATCGTCCAGTCCACCGCCGGGCTCGACCTGGTGAGCCGCCTCGGCATGGGATTTCTCTTCCTCATGGCCGGCTACGAGCTCGACCTGCGCGAGCTCACCGGAACGATGGGGCGCCACGCCACCGTGTGCTGGGCAGCCTCGTTCGTCATCGCCCTCGTCGTGGTGCCGTTGCTGAGCCTAGGCCTCGACCAGACGGGTTGCGCCGCCTTCGCCATCGCGCTCACCACGACGGCCTACGGCACGCTCGTGCCCATCATGCGCGACCGCGAGCTCGCGGGCACGTCGGTCGGCGAGGTCATCGAGTCCTACGGCGCCATGGGCGA
>CAZEHG010000057.1:0-10201 GCA_964512475.1 uncultured Atopobium sp. | reverse complement strand
CGGCTTCGCCTCCTGCGAGTGCGGCAACAAGCTCACCGAGGACGAGCAGTGGGCTAAGGTCGCCCTGGTCAAGCGCGTGGCCGAGCGCGTCTGGGGCGAGCAGTAGGCCTCGATGCCGCCATTTCATGCAAGGTTTTGCCGCTCGTGCGACGTTATCGGCAGGAGACTACAAGGTTTTGCCCTTCGTGCAGCGTCGGAAACGCGATTCTGAGCCGCTTTGGTGGCTTTCAGGGCCTTCACGGGCCTTAACCGTCGGGTCAAAGACCGAATCAACGCTGCACGAAGGGCAAAAGCTTGCAGCTCCGCTCCGCATACGCCGCACGAAGGGCAAAAGTATGCAGCAGCGCGCGGCGCGCACGCCGTCGTCCAGGCCCGGAGAAGCCCACGAGCCCGACACACGCCGATGCCCCCGTCAGCCGTGACGGGGGCATCGGCATTTATCTGCGATGTGCTCGGCTAAGCGGAGAGAATGGCGTCGTAGACGTCGGACTTGGGCAGCTTGAACTCCCGCGCAAGGCGCTTGGCGAGAGCGCTCTTGGGCTCACCGGCCGCCAGGCCCTCGGCGATGGCGTCCTCAAGGCTCGCAGGACCGCCGGCGGCGGAGCGGCGGCGCTCCTCGATCTCCTCGGGATCGGGGGCAGCGATGACGACCACGCACTCGCCGCGCACCTCATCGCGAGCCGCGATCTCTACCGCGAGTTCCGGCGCCAGGCCACGAACGCACTCCTCGTGCAGCTTCGTGAGCTCGCGCACGAGCGCCGCGCGGCGCCGCGGGAAGACCTCGGCCACGTTGGCCAGGGTCTGAGCCACGCGGCGCGGCGACTCATAGGCCACGAGCGCGCCGGGTATGCACGCGAGCTCCTGGAGCCGCGCGACCTGCGCCGACTTCTTGCGCGGCAAGAAGCCCTCGAAGAAGAAGTGCTCGGCCGCGAGGCCGCTGGCCACGAGCGCACAGGTGACGGCCGACGGCCCCGGCACCACCTCCACCGCGAGCCCGGCGTCGAGCGCGGCGTCGACGAGCTTCTGCCCCGGGTCGCTCACGCCCGGCATGCCGGCGTCCGAGACGAACGCGACGCGCTCCCCCGCCTCGAGGCGCTCGAGCACGGCGGCGATGACGTTCTCGTCGCAACGCTCGAGCCGTGAGCGCAGGCCGAACGCGGAGAGCAGCTTGCCCGTCACGCGCGTGTCCTCGCACAGCACGACATCCGCCCGCCCCAGTGTGTCAATCACGCGGGGCGAGGCGTCCTGCAAGTTACCGATGGGCGTGCCGACGACGGAGAGAAGCCCCGTCATCAGGCGATCATCCCGCGCTCGAAGCTCGAGAGCGCCACGCGGGCGTCCCAACTGGTGAGAAGCCCCGACGTCTTCCACGTGCTGAAGAACCACGCCGGGCAGCCGGCGTAGGCGCCGAGCTGCTCGGACGTGTAGACGCGCTCGAGCGCGATGCGCCCCTCGGGCGTCATCTGGGCATCGGCCACGGGAAGCGCCGAGGACCACTTGCCCACCATGACGGGCATGCCCGTGCGCGCGGCGTCGCGCAGCATGCGCTTGTGCATGTCCACGAGCTTGCGGACCCCCGAGGGGCCGACGACGTCGATGCGCTTGGAAGAGGCACGGTCCATATGGGCGTCGACCCAGACGTTGCGGTAGTGGCGCTGCGCCATGAAGTTGACGAAGCCCGAGGGGAAGCCGCCGTCCGGCATGATGACCACGGGCTCCTCCCCAGCGGCGTTTCTCACCAGCTCGTAGGCCTCGCGGTAATAGTTGCGTAGCCGGTGCTGCGGCACGCCGTCGGACATCGAGAAGCCCACGCGGTGCTGCACCACGACGTCGTCGGCGATCTCGATGCCAAAGAAGCCCGTGCGGTGGGCATAGCGCTTGGAGAGCTTGTAGACGACCTCGAGGGCCGTCTCGCGCGCCAGGCGCATGTCCGCCAGGTCGCGGCAGACCACATCGGAATCGTGGGGCGCCCCGGGGTTGATGGCCAGCACGAAGACGACGTTGAGGCCGATCTCCTCCGCCCAGCCGAGGGCGTCGTCGACCAGGTCGATGCAGCCGATATAGGGGCCGCAGTCCGGCCCGTCCTCGCCGAAGGCGTACCAAGGGACGGGAAGACGGACCGCGTTGAAGCCGCGCGACGCGATGCGCACGAAGTCCTCGCGCCCGATGAACTCCTCGCGGTGCTTCTCCACGATCTGGCGATAGCGATCGGGCCCGGCGTCGACGAGCAGCGACTCCTCGTCAAGCGAGCCCGAGTCGGCGAAGAGCTCTGGGGTCACCCACGACTCGAGCGTGAGCCACCCGGTCAGGTTGACGCCGTGCAATGCCCCTGTCATCGATACCTCCACAGCAGATCCGCTGTTCAACTTCCCTTAGAAGGAGTATAGCCGCAGGATGTGACAACAATACGGCTCACGCGCGAGAAGCGTTGCGCCCCCGGCCTTACGGCCGGTACACCGCGCAGTTGAGCGGCGTCTCGTAGACGTCAACCTGCGAACACGGCAGGCCGCGGGCAAGAAGCGCGTCGGCGAAGTGACGCGCGAGGTTCTCGGCCGTGGTGCGGAACGGGACCACGGTGAGCGAGAAGCCCTCGGACTCGAGCGCCTCGACGGTCGAGGGCTTGAGCGTCCCCTTCTCGACGAGGAAGGTGTGGTCGTACTCCTCGCAGAGCTCGCGCAGGACGCGCTTGAACACGCCGAAATCGAGGACCATGTCGCGCATGGTGCCCTCTGACCGCAGTTCTTCTTGCCCGAGGTAGGCCACGACGCGCCAGCGGTGGCCGTGGAGGTTCTCGCACTTGCCGTAATAGTCGGCGAGGAAGTGCGCGGCGTCGAACGACGCCTCGGTCTTGAGGCCGTAAGACATGGTGGTGGCCTTCCCTTCACAAAGTCGAGGGGCCCGAGGGGCGCATCGCCGTCGGGCGGCGCGGCCTTCCCGGGCCCCTTTCGTCCGTTTCTTTCCCGGCGCGCCTACGCGCAGCAGGAGACAACCCAGCTGAGCAGGTTGCCCACCGGGCTGCCGGAGCGCTCGGCGAGGACGTGGCCTTGCCCCCAGACGGGGGTAAAGGCAACGTCGGAGACTCCGTCGTACTTGGCCAGCGCCAGCGCGATGTTGGCGGCCGAGCACGGGCTCACCTCGGTGTCGAAAACGCCCTCGTTGATGCGCCAATGGGGCGCGACGCTCGCCGTGCCGTACCCCTCGTAGGCGCCGGAGAGCCAGTACAGCGGGTTCATCATGTCGACGCGCACGGACATGGCGGTCTCGAGCGAGTCCTCCTTGGCGAGGTCGCCGCTCCAGGCGCTCTCGTAGGAGGCGTCCCAGTCGGAGCAGAGCGCATAGGCGTCAACGTTCTTCTCGACGAGGTCGGCGACCATGGCATCGAAGTGCAGGGTGCTCTCCTCCCCGATGCCGAAGAGCTGGTTGACCTTCGAGGAGCGCTCGGGGCGGTCATAGGGCGAGCAGGGGAGCGCGGCCGGACGGACGTGCTGGGAGAGGTCGCGGACGCTTTGCACGGTGACGGTCTCGCGCTTGAGGTTGTAGTTGATCCACCAGTGGTCGGAATTCAGGGCGGCGAAGTAGTTGGTCGGCGTGTCGTAGATGGTCGACTGCACGAACGTGGTGCCGCTTGGCCGGCTCGCTGCGGAGGAGGCGTCGGCCGTCGCGGAGGCGTCCGCGGACGTGGACGCCGTCGTGCCCGCGTCTTCCTCGCCCGTGGCGTCGGCCGGGACGGCCGCGGACTCGCCCTCCTCGGAGGACTTGGTCGAGGCCGAGACGGCGCCTGACGCGCCGGACACCTGCGCGGCCTCACGCGTGGCCAAGAGGTTCGGGTCGCCCGGGAACGTCGGGTCGTCGAGCCGCTGCGGCGTGTAGGTGTAGGGGAACGGCGTGTTCTGCACGAAATAGGTGGCGGCGTCGTTCGCGTAGGAGAGGAGCTGGTCGGCGTAGCTGCCCATGGTGTACTGGCTGCCATCGGTCTCCTCGAGCGTGAGCTGCTCGTCGTCGGAGTTGCGCAGGTCCATCGAGTTGACCCAGGCGCCGTAGGCCGCGGCGAGCCCGCTCGACAGCTGGGCGCGCCAACCGCCCTCGGCGCGGGTCTCGTCACTCGCGTGCTGCCCCATCGCCCACTCATAAGCGGCGTCGGCGACGTCGAAGCTCGTGACCGGGCACCAAGAGGCGCTGCCCGCCACGGCGTCGGAGATCGCATTGCCGTCGGCGTCGTGGGTGGCGGCGCCGATCTGCTCCAGGTAGGGCGTATAGAGCTCAGAGTCGCCCGAGGCGCCCATGACGGCGCTCACGCCACCGCCGGCCGAGAAACCGAAGACGAAGACGCGCTCGGGCGCGAAGGGAAGCGACGCCGCGTTGTAGCGCAGGTAGCGCACGGCGGCCTTGAGGTCGACGACCGGCCACGGCGCGCCGCCGGGGTAAACGTCGGAGGAGCCCGACGAGCTGTCGACGCCCGCCGAGCGGCCGCGGAAGCCGGCGTACACATAGACGCAGCCTTTCGAGAGATACGAGCCGAGGCCGCTGTACTCGTAGGCCGTCGGGCTCTGCTGCGCGGACAGGGTGCCGGTGTTCACGGGCATGAGCACAGGGGCCGTGGCGGCGGTGAAGTTGCCGACAACGGCCTTCTGGTTGACGGTGCACTTGTAGGAGCTGCCGTTCTCCTCGCCGTCGAAGAATTTGCCGGGCACGAAGATGGCCAGGGACTCGTAGGTCTTGGTCGCGGGCTTAAGGCAGTACTTGAGGCCGAGCTGGTAGTAGCAGTCGTTCTCCTCGTCGTACTTCCAGGCGCCCATGTCGATGGCGAGGTCCTTGAACTCGTTGACGTCGACGTCGGCCTTCTGCTCGCTGCCCGAGCCGGAGCCCTTGGAGTCGTCGGCCGGCTTCGAGCAGCCGGCGAGGCCCGCGGCGCCCGCCATGCCGGCGAAGGCGAGAAATTGTCTTCTGGTGAAGCCCATCGTTAACTCCTTTACTTGGACTGGCGGACACCCTTGACCTTGGTGACCTGCTTGTCGTTGCGGCGATCGGTGCCCCAGAACACGCAGCTGACCATGCCCGGGCCCACGTGGGCGCCGATGGTCGGGCCGATGGTCGGGCGCAGGACCTCCAGAGTGTCGTCGAGGCGGCGGAGCTCGGAGGCGACGTTGAAGCCGTCGTCGGCCACGTCGGCGTCGCCCACGCCGCAGGCGTTCTGCTCGCCGTCGAGGACGTGGTTCTTGTCGTAGTAATCGACGAGCTTGCGCAGGCCCTTCTTGCGGCCGCGCGCGACCGAGCGGATGCCCAGGGTACCGTCGAGGTTGAAGTGGAGAAGCGCCTTGACGTCGAGCGCGTCGCCGATGACGGCCACGCCCTTGGGGAGCCTGCCGCCGCGGTGCAGGGCGTCGAGGTTGTCGACCATGAAGAGCGTGTGGACGCGGTAGCGCGCCTCCTCGGCCCAGGCCACGAGCTGCTCGGCGTTCAGGCCCTCATCGCGCTTGTTGCAGGCCTCGTGGACGAGCAGGGTAAGGGCGGTCGAGGCGACGAGGGAGTCGATGACGTAGATACGCACCTCTTCGTCGGGATGGGCCTCCTTCAGGCGGTCGAGGCTCATGACGGCGCCGTTGTAACCGCCCGAGATACCGCTCGAGATGCAGAAGAGGACCGTGGGGACACCCGACTCGTAGGCAGCCTGGAACGCCTCGTCATACTCGAGCTGGGAGGGCTGCGAGGTCATGGGCGTCGCGCCGTGGCGGATGGCGTCGTAGAACTCATGGGCCGAGCGCGACTGGAACAGGTCGTCGTCGCCGCACAGGCCGCCGTCGGGCTTGCCCGCCTCGACGTAGTGGAACGGCAGGATGGTCACGCCGCGTTCCCTCGCCTGCGCAGCGGAGAAGTCGCAGGTGGAATCGCACATAATGTTGCACTTAACGGACATTTGCTTCCTCTCGCCCGCCCTGATTGCCATGCGTATCCATAGTATTCTAAGGCCGACAAGGGCGATCATCGAGAACGAAGGGAGCCTCTACATGTTCTGGAGACGAGAAGAGAGGCGCGGCGCAGCCGCGGCCGAGTCCATCGCCGACCTGATTCACGAGGCCCGCGGGGGCGGCTCACCCGACGAGGTCCCCGAGGAGCCGCCCCGCGACGCCGAGGGCAGCGCGCTCGTCCGCCGCAGGTACCGCTACGTGGGCCAGGTGCAGGGCGTCGGCTTCCGCTGGACGTCACAGCACATCGCGAACGCGCTCGGCATCGCCGGCTGGGTCCGCAACGAGGACGACGGCTCGGTCACGCTCGTGCTGCAGGGCACGCAGGACCAGCTCGGGGCCTTCGCGACCAAGCTCGCCGAGACGCTCTCGCGCTACGCACGCTATACCGTGGCCGACCGCGAGGACGAGCCCGTCCGCGCGGGCGAGGCGACGTTCAAGGTCCGCTACTAGTCGCGGGAAGGCGGGCGGGGGCCCGCCCCGAGGCGGCGACCGACGCACCCGGCACGGCCCCGAGGCACGGCCCAACGAAAGGAACCCATGACCCTCCAGCAGCTCAGATACCTCATCACCGTGGCCGAGTACGGCTCAATCAATGCCGCGGCGGGCAATCTCTACACCTCCCAGTCGAACGTCTCGGCCGCCATCAGCGAGCTCGAGCGCGAGCTCGGCATCGAGGTCTTCACGCGCTCGAACCGCGGCGTGACGCTCACCAACGACGGCACCGAGCTGCTCGGCTACGCGCGCCAGGTCGTCGAGCAGGCGGACCTTCTCACCACGCGCTTCAAGACCAAGGCGTCGGCGCCGGCGCGGCTGGCCGTCTCGACGCAGCACTACGCTTTCAGCCTCTCGGCGTTCGTCAACGTCGTCGAGCACTTCAAGGGAAGCGAGTTCGAGTTCATCCTGCGCGAGACGACCACGGCCCAGATCATCGAGGACGTGAGCCAGTTCCGCAGCGAGGTCGGCATCCTGTACCTTGACGACTTCAACGAGCGCGTGCTCAGACGCGCCATGGGCGACGCACGGGTCGAGTTCCACCCGCTCTTCTCGGCCAAGGTCCATGTGTTCGTGGGCACGGGGCATCCCCTGGCGGGCCAGGAGGCCGTGTGCCTGGAGGATCTCGCTCCCTACGCGCGCTACAGCTTCGAGCAGGGGACGGTGAACTCGTTCCACTACAGCGAGGAGCCGCTCGCCCACATCCCCTGCTCCAAGAACATCCGCTACACCGACCGCGCGACGCTCACAAACCTGCTCACGAGCTACGACGGCTACACGCTCTCCACGGGTGTGCTCACCGACGAGATGCAGTCGGGCATCGTGAGCATCCCGCTCGAGGACGCGCCCGTCATGCACGTCGGTTACATCATGCACGCCGAGCGCAAGGCGACCGAGCTCGTGGAGCGCTACATCGACGAGCTCGGCCAAGTCATAGCGAGAAACCCGAGCGTCCAGGCGCAGTAAGCGCGGCGCGGCGCTTCCCGGGTTCGGAAGCCTTCCGAACCCGGGAAGGACGCCTAGACGGCGAGGCCGGCGCCGTGCCCGCTCACCTGATGCACCGCTGCGGGACCACGCCGAGCACGTACACCGTCTCGTCGGGGCCGGGCTCCCCCTCGCGGCGATAGAACACGTCCAGCCCGGACACCGCGACCTTAAGGGCATCCTGGCCAAAGGAATAGGCCGAGAAATCGCTCAGCGCACGTGTACCCACCCCGGGAAACTCCGAGACCAGGGTCATCTTCTCCTTGACGGCGCCGCGCGTTGGTTTGTCGAAGGCGGCGAGGTCGGCGATAAACGAACGGGAGAAGACCATCCTAGCCATGCGACGCCGCCAAGCGGTCCGCCTCTTCGAACGCGGCGTCGATGCCGACCACGACGTTGCCCGCTGCAACATCCGCCTCGCCCCTGGCCACGGAGTCCACGAGCCGGAGGCGGTACAGCTCGTCCTCGACGGCCTGATCGACCGTGCGCTGGAGCACCTCCTCCGAGCAGAAGACGTACGCGGCCGATCCATTCTCCGTGATGTGCACGAGATTCTCGTCGGCGAGGCCCTTGATCTCCCGCAAGTTCGTCTGCAGGGCACGTGTGGGATAGATCTTCGCCGCTACCGATGCGCTCATTGCATGTCCCTTCGTATATGCGTTCTTACACACGAGTAAATTATAGCAAGACGGGCGCGCCGTGGGGCTCCCCGGCTTCGGAAGCCTTCCGAACCTGGGGCGTCTAGATGGCGAGGCCGGCCTCGAAGCCCTCCTGAATGCCGCGGTAGCCGTTCTTGACGCCGGCGGCGTCGCCGACCTCGGCCACGCGGCAGCCGACGCCGGCGAGCGCGCCCGCGAAGTCGCCGTCCTCGCGCACGATTCGCTTTCGAGCGGCGCCCGTTCCCTAGAATGTTCCCACAGCGTTCCCGACCCATGGAATAAGGCGAAAGGGGCAGCCGTGCCGTTCGCAATCGTGAGAAACAACATCGCGCGCATGAGGTCCGACGTCGTCGTGAACGCGGCCAACGAACAGCTGCTGGAGGACGGCGCGTGGCGCGGCCGCGCGAGGAACGGTAATCGGACGGCCGCAACGCAAGCCGAGGGTTAAAGCCCCTGCCCACCAGCCTTATCCGCGAATGTAACCCGGCGGTTTACCTACCCGCCCGAGGCGCCGGCTACCTTAGGACTCACAAGGAGCGCACCCGCGCTCCCCGACCCCAAGCCCTAAGGAGGCTCATCATGAAGAAAGACCTGACCGAGCTCGTCTTTATCCTCGACAAGAGCGGGTCCATGGCGGATTTGGCGGCGGACACCATCGGCGGCTACAACAGCCTGCTCGAGCAGAGCAAAGAGGCCCCGGGCGAGGCCCTGGTCTCGACTGTGCTCTTCGACAGCCGAGTGAAGGTCGTCCACGACCGCGTCCCCATCGCGAGAATCGCCCCGCTGACGAGGAAGGACTACGTGCCGTCAGGATGCACCGCGCTCCTCGACGCGGTGGGCGGTGCCATCCACTACCACAAGCAGGTGCAAAAGATTCTCCCGGAGGAGCACCGGCCCGAGCACACCCTGTTCTGCATCACGACGGACGGCCTGGAAAACGCCAGTAAACACTACACATATCCCCAGGTCAAGCACATGATCGAGGCGGCGCACGAGCGTGGCTGGGAGTTCATGTTCCTGGGAGCCAACATCGACGTGGCCGCCGAGGCGGGCCGCCTCGGCATCGATGAGGACTGCGCGGTCCCGTTCGCGGCCACGTCCGACGGCTGCGCGGCGGCTTTCGACGAGATGCTCCTTACCACGGCGGCCGTGCGCAGCGGGGTCGGCGCAAAAAACCGGGCACGCCGCTAGGGCGCGCCCGGCTCGCAAGAGGCAAGAGGCAAGAGAAACAGCCCTCTATTGACGCTCACAGCATTGCGACGGCCGCCGCAATAACCACGATGACCAAGGCAAACGGCATCAGGCAGCCGCCGCATCCGCAACCCCTGCCCGGAGGCGGGGGCGGAGGACCCCAGGGCCCTCTCCGCGGTCCGCCGAATCCGCCGGGCCGGCCGAAGCCCCGAGGTCCGCCGAAGCCGCCAGGGCCGCCCGGTCCGCCAGGCCCTCCGAAACCGCCAGGCCCTCCGAAACCGCCAGGTCCAGGTCCGTGCATCATGTGCCTCCTTTGTCGGCAAGCAATCGGAAAACGCCGCGCGTGCCCTCGGCGGGCACCCGGTTACCGGACATTCTCCCACCATGGGGCCCTGCGCTATCGTCGTGCGGGGCTTCCGGGGCTCCCGTGCCAGCGGGAAGCCGAGTCGCAGGCGCGGGAACCCTCGAGAATGTACGATTGAATCAGGAATAGCAGAGCGGCTGTCGGTATTTCCACAGTTGCCAACTGAGCAAACGCGACCGATTTCCGGCGGGCCGCTCCCGTCAAGCTAAGTCGATCGCACATTCTCGAGAGTTCGCGCTGCCGCCCGGCGCCTTTGGCCGGATACGGGCTTTCCCCGGCGGATCGCGTCGAGAGACGCAAGGACCCGAGCCCGACAAAACGGGGCCCGCCGGGCACCGAAGCGCTCGACGGGGCCAGAACCTACGCTGAACCACCGGCGAGAAGGTCGGCCCCGTCCTACGCCCCGTGCACGGCCTCGGCCATCGCGCGAACATAGTCGGCCACGTAGGGCACCGCGCCCTCGCCGTGCTCGGCCAGGATCTTGATGATCGCGGAGCCCACGATGGCGCCGTCGGACTTGGCGGCCATGTTGGCGGCCTGCTCGG
>CAZEHG010000056.1:0-10302 GCA_964512475.1 uncultured Atopobium sp. | reverse complement strand
TGGACGAGGTTATCTTCGAGGAGTTCAAGGGCACGGGCAACATGGAGCTCAAGCTCGACCGCGAGCTCGCCGACAAGCGCATCTTCCCGGCCATCGACCCGGTGAGCTCGGGCACGCGCAACGAGGACCTTCTCATCCCGGCCGACTACCAGCCCTTCGTCTGGGGCATCCGCAGGATCCTCGCGAATATGAACAACACGGAGCGCGCCGCCAACGCGCTCGTCAAGGGCCTCAAGGGGACGAACAACAACCGCGAGTTCCTCATCAAGAGCGCGAAGAAGGCCCAGCAGACCGACTACATCGCGTAAGCGACCTCCACACGCGGCCGCTTCCGGCGCCCGGCGTCCTTCGCCCACGTTTTGCGCAACGTATCGTTGTGTGGGCGAACGACGCCGGGCGTCGTCCTTTTCTGCGCTATAGTGTTTTGAGAAATACGTACGTTGCGGCATACACACCTCAAACGAACCCGCCCGCAGCTGTCTTGGACGGCCCCTCTGCACGGGGGGCGCTTCTTTCCCGGCTCCATAGGTTCGGCCAGGTATGCCCCGCAGACACAGCGGAGGTGCTTCGATCATGGAGAAGAGAAGGAACCCGGCCATCGCCGCCGGACTCGCCGGCGCGTGCGTCCTCTGCGCCCCTCTTCCCGCGCAGGCGGTCTCTTTGGACGAGGCGCTCACGCTCCTCGTCGAGAATCCCGCGGCCAGTTTCTTTGCGGGGGTGGCCGCGGGCGTCGCGGCCACCGGAATCGTGTCGGCCGTCGTCCGCCACTTCGTCATCGAGCGTGAGCGGGAGGCCGACGAGCTCTCCTCCTTGGGCGATCTCGCCGCGACGGGCTCGTTCCGCCTGCCGTACAGTCCAGAGGGGCGTGTGCTCGAGCACGGTGGGATGGCCGCGCGCCCACAGGGTGATGCCCGAAAGGAACCTTCGCGGACCTTTGGGGCGACGCCCCGCGCCTCCGGCGACGATCGGGAGCATGAGGAGGCGCCCGAGCAGCCCGTCGCCGAGAGACCCGTCACGGGCGGCCACGCGACGGACGACTATGAGCAGATTGCCCAGAACTACGTCAGGCGCAAGAGCCTTCGCGAGACGATGGCCACCCGTGCCCAGGGCGTGGCGCAAACGCTTCGCGAGCGGATGGACGCCGAGATGATGGACGGGCTGCCCGTCATCGAGCGCGCGGACGGCTCGGTCGCCGACGTGGGGACCTCCTGGTGGAACACCTCGGTCGGGGCCGGCTCCATCAAGAAGCTCGACGAGTTCGTCGACGATGCCCGCGAAGACGGGCTCGCCATCCCCTCGAGCTTCTCGCCGGCCACCGGTAAGGACCTGCTCATCGAGGCGGCCCAGGCCGCCGCTCCCGCGCAGGAGTTCATGCGCGAGGGTATCTCCAAGCGCGTCGCCTTCGTCGACGAGGGCGTCTTCCCCGAGGTCCACGACGTCGACTGCTCCGTATCCGAGGACGACTGGGCCTCTGCCCTTAAGTCCATGGACGAGCGTTTCAACGTCCATGCGGGTATCGCGGAGCCGGAGCCTGCCTTCGCCGCGCCCTTTGCCGACGTCGTGGGCGATTCCGACACCCTCGACGAGCCGGACGGCCTCGAGCAGAGCACGGCCTTCATTCCCTTCAAGCCGATCGCCGGGCATCCCGAGATCGTCGACACCGAGACCTACGTGAACCACCTCCTCGAGGAGGAGTTCGAGCGCAATTCCTCCAAGACGACACGAAACGTTGCGGGCCGCTTCCTGCGCCTGCTCGAAGGCGGCAGCGGCACGGCTTCGTTGCCCGACAGGGCGCGCGGATCCGACACCGGCAGCCTCCAGCTCGTCGGCGAGAAGGGACCTTATCGCCCGAAGCACTTCGCCCAGGTCGACCTCGAGCTCGCGAAAGAGGCCTGAGTTGACCGAATCCCCGAGCCCCGAGCCCCGGCACTGCGTGCTCCGCCCCCCGCTCATTTGGCTGGTCGCTGCCCTTGCGTGGACCTGTTTTATCTGGGGGCACTCGCTCGTTCCCGGCGCCCAGTCCTCCCAGGAGAGCAGCGCCGTCTACGCCGCATTGCAGCCGGTCTTCTCGCTGCTGGGCCTCTCCGACGAGAGTCTCTGCACGTTTCTGATCCGGAAAGCGGCGCATGTGTCGGAGTATGCCGTCCTGGGCCTGCTCGCCGCGCTCCTGGGGCGCTCGGTCGCCTCGGCCGTCGACGGAGCTCCGCGGCTCTGCCTGCGCGCGCCGGCGCTCTTCGCGCTCGTTCCCGTGGTCGACGAGGGGATCCAGCTCTTCGTCCCTGGGCGAACGGGCCAGCCTCGCGACGTGGTCATCGATCTGTGCGGCATGCTCCTGGGTGTCGGTATCGCAACGGCTGTTGCGAAACTTCGGCCAAAGGCATGAGCGGATACTGCGAGCGGCACTTTATTACCGATAGATTATTTTATGTTTCGCTAGATTTAAGCCCTGCTTAGTTCCCAACAGGTGACGGGCATGAGCGTTTATTCTCCTTAACAGCTTATAAAGCTGCATCATTTGGGAGGAGATTATCATGCTCAACAACGTTTCTCGTCGCCAGTTCCTCGAGGTTTCCGGCCTTGTCGCCGCGGGCCTTGGCCTCGCCGGCTGCGGCTCCAGCTCCAGCTCCAGCTCCGACTCCGGGTCCTCTGACGGCGCCATCAAGGTCGGCATCATGGGGCCGTTGTCCGGCTCCGTCGCCCAGTACGGCGTCGCCTGCCGCGACGGCGCGCTTCTCTACTTCAAGCAGGTCAACGCCGACGGCGGCATCAACGGTAAGCAGATCGAGACCGACGTCCAGGACGAGAAGGGCGACGCGACCGAGGCCGTCACCGTCTACAACAAGCTCGTCGAGGACGGTGTGACCGCCATCGTGGGCGACGTCACCTCCAAGCCGACCATCGCCGTGGCCCAGAAGTCCGTCGAGGACAACATGCCCTGCGTCACCGCCTCCGCCACCACCGCCGACGTCATCTCCTACGGCGACAACTACTTCCGCGCCTGCGTGACCGACCCGTTCCAGGGCAGGGTCATGGGCGATTTCGCCGCCAAGCAGGGCTATAAGACCGTCGCCACCATCTATGACTCCGGCGACGACTACGCTTCCGGCGTCGCCGAGGCCTTCAAGGAAGAGTGCGAGGCCAAGGGCATCACCGTCGCCGACGAGGAGGGCTACGCCTCCGGTGCCACCGACTTCAACGCCCAGCTCACCAAGATCATCGCGGCCAACCCCGACGCCATTCTCTCGTCCAACTACTACCAGGACGACGGCATGATCGTCACCCAGGCTCGCCAGCTCGGCTACAAGGGCGTCTTCCTCGGCGCCGACGGCTGGGCAGGCATCGTCGGCGGCGACCAGGACTACGCCTCCACGGCCGACCTCGAGGGTTGCTTCTATTGCTCCTCCTTCGTCGCGACCAACCCCGACGAGTCCGTCCAGAAGTTCATCGAGGACTTCAAGGCCGAGTACAGCGAGGCCCCGACGAACTTCAACGCCCTGGGCTACGACGCCGCCGCCATCGTCTGCGCCGGCATCAAGGCAGCAGAGGAGAAGGGCGGCACCCCCGGCTCCGATGACTACAAGCAGGCCGTGATCGACGGCATCGCCTCCGCCAAGGTCGACGGCGTCACGGGTACCATCTCCTACTCCGGTACCGGCGACCCCGAGAAGTCGACCCTCGTCATCACCTTCAAGGACGGCGCGGAGGAGATCTTCGACACCATCGAGCCGTAAGACAAGATCGCCCTTGCGTCTTTTGACGTCAATCCTGGGCACCGAGAACTGCGCTCCCGCGCGCCTCTCGGTGCCCATCGTACTATCGGAACACGAATCGGAAGGGAGTGCTCACCGTGACGTTTTTGACCCAGGTTCTCAACGGGCTCTCGCTCGGTAGCATCTATGCGCTCGTCGCGCTTGGCTACACCATGGTGTACGGCATTATCCTGCTTCTGAACTTCGCCCACGGCGACATCATCATGGTGGGCGGCTACATCGCGTGGATCGCCATGGCGAACCTCGGCCTGCCGCCCGCGATCGCCGCCATCCTCGCCGTCATCGGCTGCATGCTTCTTGGTGTCCTTATCGACAAAATCGCCTACGCGCCCCTGCGCGACGCCCCGCGACTCTCCATCTTGATCACAGCCATCGGCGTCTCGTACTTCCTCGAGAACGGCGGCCAGCTCGCTTTCGGCGCCGCGGCAAAGGTCGTGCCCTCGTTCGGCGATTTCGGAAGCATCCAGCTCGGCGACGCGTCGCTCTCCGGGCGCGCCATCCTCACGGTCCTCGTCACGGCCGCGGCCACGGCGATCCTCACCTTCCTCGTGCAGAAGACCAAGCTCGGCAAGGCCATGCGGGCCGTCTCCGAGGATATGGGCGCCGCCCGCCTCATGGGCATCAACGTGAACAACACTATCTCGTTCACGTTCGCCGTCGGCTCCGCGCTCGCCGGCATCGGCAGCGTCCTTTACTGCATGGCCTACACGCAGGTCACCCCGACCATGGGCATCATGCTCGGCACCAAGGCCTTCGTCGCCGCGGTCCTGGGCGGCATCGGCTCGATCCCGGGCGCCGTCATCGGAGGCCTGATCGTAGGTTTCGCCGAGGTGTTCGTCTCGGCCATCGGACTTTCCGTCTGGCAGGACGCCGTCGTCTTCCTGCTGCTCATCATCGTGCTCGTCGTCAAGCCGACCGGTCTTCTCGGTAGGCCCATGACGGAGAAGGTCTAAGGGGGTGCTGCGAGAATGAAGGATTACTACAACAAGGGCGAGGAGCGCCCGACGCTCTCCGCGTCCGTCGGCAAGCCCGCCGGCGTCTACCGAAGCCTCCCCATGCCCGCGCGCTACGCGATCAACGCCGTGCTCGTGCTTCTGTTCCTGGTCATCGGCGAGGGCTTGATCTCGGGCGGCGTCGTTAACCGTTACCAGTCCGGTGTCCTCGAGCAGGTCGGCATCTACATCATCATGGCGGTCTCGCTCAACATCGCGACCGGCTACCTCGGCCAGCTCCCGCTCGGCCACGCGGGCTTCATGAGCGTGGGCGGCTATTCGTGCGCCCTGTTCATCATCCACATGATGCCCGTCCTGGGGGTCGAGACCAAGGCGATGGCGGCCATGTCGAGCCCCGCCGCCATCGGTCTTTTCATCATGGGCGTCGTCTTCGGCGGCGTCTGCGCGGCCGTCTGCGGCCTCATCATCGGCATACCCGCCCTGCGCCTCAAGGGCGATTACCTGGCCATCATCACGCTTGGCTTCGCCGAGATCATCCGCGTCGTCATCAACAACATCGACGGTGTCCTCGGTTTCGACTTCACGGGCGGCGCCAAGGGCCTCTCCGGAATCCCCGGCTACACGAACTTCCTGAACGTCTTCCTCACGGTCGCCGTGGTCATATTCCTCATCCACACGATGATGAAGTCCCGTCACGGCCGCGCCATCCTCGCCATCCGCGACAACGAGATCGCGGCCGAGGCCTCCGGTGTCAAGACCACCCACTATAAGACGCTCGCTTTCGTGGTCTCAGCGTTCTTCGCCGGCGTCGGCGGCGCCCTCTATGCCGGGTGCATCGGCGTCATGGATCCCTCGAAGTTCGGTTTCATGAAGTCTGTCGAGATCCTGGTCATGGTCGTCCTCGGCGGTATGGGATCCATGCTCGGGTCGGTCGTCTCCGCCTCCGTACTCACGATCCTGCCCGAGGCCCTGCGTGCCTTCTCCGAGTACCGCATGGTCGTCTACGCCGTCGTGCTCATCCTCGTGATGATTTTCCGCCCGCAGGGTCTGTTCGGCAGCTACGATTTCTCGCTCTCCCGGGTGATCGAGCGCTGCATGAACAAGGACTTCCCGTGGAAGAAGAAGCCCGGCGCACCCATCGCGCCCGACAAGGAGGTGAGCGCCGGTGAGTAAGGTAATCCGCGGCGACGTCAAGCTCGTTGAGCCCAAGTCCCCGAACCTCATGCCGGAGCGCGACGCCGGCAAGCCCCCCGTGCTCGAGGCCACGAACCTCGGCATCGACTTCGGCGGCCTCACTGCCGTCGACGACTTCAACATCGCCCTTGGCCGCACCGAGATCTCGGGCCTCATCGGTCCCAATGGCGCTGGCAAGACGACCGTCTTCAACCTGTTGACGAACGTGTACCAGCCTACGCGCGGCTCGATTCTGCTGGACGGCACCGCCACGGCCGGCAAGTCCGTGACCGATGTCAACCACATGGGCATCGCCCGCACGTTCCAGAACATCCGCCTCTTCTCGCAGATGACGGTCGAGCAGAACGTCCTCGTCGGTTTTGGCAGCAGCATGAAGACGCGCCTCTTCGAGGACGTCCTGCGCCTGCCGAGCCACTGGAAGCAAGAGGCCGAGTTCCACGACAAGGCGCTCGAGCTCCTCGATATCTTCGATATGCGCAAGTTCGCGTCCACCCAGGCGGGTAATCTCCCGTACGGCGCGCAGCGCAGGCTCGAGATCCTCCGAGCCCTCGCCACGCAGCCCAAGGTCCTTCTCCTCGACGAGCCGGCTGCCGGCATGAACCCTGCCGAGACCGAAGAGCTCATGGAGAACATCCAGCGTATTCGCGACGAGTTCGGAATCGCCATCCTGCTCATTGAGCACGACATGAGTCTCGTTATGGGCGTCTGCGAGGTGGTGGCCGTCCTCGACTACGGTCGCATCATCGCTAAGGGTTCCCCCGAGGACATCCAGAACAACCCCAAGGTCATCGAGGCGTACCTTGGCAAGCAGGGGGTGAACTAGCGTGTCCGAGACCATGCTTTCCGTAAACGACCTGCACGTGAGCTACGGCGCAATCAAGGCCGTTCGCGGCATCTCGTTCGACATCAAGAAGGGCGAGATCGTCACCCTCATCGGCGCGAACGGCGCCGGCAAGTCCACGACGCTGAACACCGTCTCCGGCTTGATCAAGCCTGACCAGGGCACCGTCGAGTTCAAGGGCGAGTCCATCGTCGGCGTCAAGGCGCACAAGATCGTCGAGAAGGGCCTCGCGCTTTGCCCGGAGGGCCGTCGCGTCTTCCAGCAGATGAGCGTCGCGGAGAATCTTGACATGGGCGGATATACCCGCCCCGACGCCGAGAACAAGGAGACGATCGAGGTCGTCTACGAGCGTTTCCCTCGCCTGAAGGAGCGCATGGGCCAGATGGCCGGCACGCTATCCGGCGGTGAGCAGCAGATGCTCGCCATGGGCCGCGCCCTCATGAGCAAGCCCGACCTGCTCATGCTGGATGAGCCGTCCATGGGCCTGGCTCCCATCCTTGTGGAGGAGATATTCGACATCATCAAGGAGCTCAACGCCGCGGGCACGACGATCCTTCTCGTCGAGCAGAACGCGAACATGGCGCTTTCCATCGCCGACCGAGCCTATGTGCTCGAGATCGGCACCATAATGAAGACGGGCACAGGCGCCGAGCTTCTCGTCGACGATGACGTTCGGAAGGCTTATCTCGGCGGCTAAGCTGACTGCCCTGGACGTTGTTAATGAAACGCGGCTCTCCAACGAAGCGCTGTTGGGGAGCCGCGTTTTCCGTATACTGCATAGCTTCAGCGCCTGCGCGATGTCGCGCGCGGATGCGCTAGCGGATGAAGTTCGTCCTCTTCGCGGGCTCGGCCTCGGGAAGCTCGATCCCGGCCGCGCGTCCAGCCTCGATGCACTTGAGCAGCCACGCCATGTTGCGCCCGAGGACGCGCATGGTGTAGAGACCCTCTTCATCCTTCTCGACGTCGGCGGCGCAGGTGCCGTGGACATTGTTCCAGTAGCGGGAGGCCACGATGGGCATCTGGTTGATGGTGAAGAACTTCTGGATATCGTCAAGGGCGCACGTGGTGCCGGCGCGTCGCGCGGAAGTGACGGCAGCGGCGGGCTTGTGGGCCATGGCGGCGCCCGCGCTCATGAAGAGCCGGTCCATGAAGCCCAGGAGCGACCCGGCGGCGTGCGCGTAGTGTACAGCGCCGCCGAAGACGAAGCCGTCGGCCTGCGTGGCCTTGGCCGCGAACTCATTGACGGCGTCGGAATAGACGCAGCGGCCGAGCTTAGCGCACCCGCCGCAGCCGACGCAGCCGCCCACGGGCTTGTTCCCGATCCAGAAAACCTCGTGCTCGATGCCGTTCTCCTCGAGCGCTGCCCCTATCTCCCTGAGCGCGCGGTCGACGCAGCCGTCCTTGTGCGGGCTGCCGTTTACCAGCAGGACCTTCATGTGAGTCTCCTGTCTCTCCAGCGCTGCCGCCCCCTCGGCGGCTTGTCCCTCGTTTGAGGGAGACGGGGAGGTCCCCGCCCGCTCCGATGCTCGCGAATCGTTAGCCCATTGTAGGGATGATTCTCATGGAGAGGATGGTCATCGAGAAGGGCGTCACAAACGGCATAGGCCTCGCTTGCGCGGAGGTCCCTTGTTGCTGGCGACAAGGTCTTGAAAGAAGCCCGCGACCCCAGTTCGGGGGGACGCGGGCTTCTCTCCTATTGTTCATGGAATGCCGAGGTTGCTACCAGCTTAAAAGCTCGTAGCCGTCCTCGGTGACGACGAGCTGGACCTCCCACTGCGCCGAGTCGGAGCCGTCCTTGGTGCGGACGGTCCAGCCGTTAGGGTCGCTCATGTCGATATCGGGCGCACCGGCGTTGACCATGGGCTCTATGGTGAAGCACATGCCCGGAGCGAGCACGACGCCCTCGCCCGGCTCGCCGACGAAGCCGACGAAGGGGTCCTCGTGGAATTCGAGTCCGATGCCGTGCCCGCCGAACTCGCGTACGACATTGAAGCCGGCCGCCTCGACGCAGGACTGGACGGCGTGCGACATGTCGCCGAGGGCCGCCCACGGCTTCACCTTTGCGAGGCCGGCGTAAACGGACTCGCGCGTGACCTCGACGAGGCGCCGGCGCTCGTCGGAGACCTCGCCGATGCAGAACATGCGGCTCGAGTCGGAGAAGTAGCCGTCGAGGATGGTAGAGCAGTCCACGTTCACGATGTCGCCGTCGCGCAGCACGTCTTCCTCGCTGGGGATGCCGTGGCAGACAACGTTGTTGATGGACGTGCAGACGCTCTTCGGGTAGCCCTCGTAGTCGAGATCGGCCGGGACGCCGCCGTGCTCCGTGGTGTAGTCGTAGATCCACTTGTCGACCTCGGCGGTGGTCACGCCGGCGTGGATATGCTCGCCGACATAGTCGAGGACGCCGATGTTGATGGACGCCGAGCGCTTGATGCCCTCGATGTCCTCCGCGGTCTTGAGAAGCCCACGGGGCAAAACCTCGAAGCCCTGTCCGTAAAGGCGGTCGAGCTTCTGGTCGATGCTTGCGTGGCACTTCTTGTATTTCTTGCCGGAGCCGCACCAGCAGGGTTCGTTGCGACCGGGCACGTAATCGTTGTCATACATGGCTAACTCCCTTTCATCCTGCATGAGTATGACACGTCGCGCCCCACCGAGTGCCAAGAAACGCCTCGGGACCCGTGGGCAGTTTCCCGCGGGCTGCCTTAACCTGGGCCATCGCGCGGCCGAGGGAGGCCGCGATGTCGTTCACCGAGAGGTTGTCGCCCGGGGCACCTGGGAGATCCGTCTCCAAAAGCAGGCGATCGCCCGGCACCTGCCGCGCATACTCGCGCCCACGCCGCGTGGCGAGCATCCGCTCGCCGACCGAGAACCAGCACCCGGCGTCGGCGGCCCGGCGCAGCTCCTCGGAGGTGCCGCTGAACCAGTGTAAGACGCAGCAGCAGCTCTCGAGGGCGCCGGTGCCGGCAAGGATATCGAGCGCGTCGCTCGCGGCGCGCACGCTGTGGATCGAGAGGACCTTGCCGCCCTTCTCGGCACATGCCGCGCAGACGGCGCGAAACGCGGAGAGCTGGAGCTCACGGGTTTGGGCGTGGCGCGCGCCGAAGTCGAGGCCCACCTCGCCGACGAAGCTCGCGGCGCGCGCGCATTCCGCAGCGAGCCCGATATCGGCCTCCTCGGCGTACCAGGGGTGGAGCCCCGCCGCTACGGCGACGTTCGGGTACCCGGCGAGGACGTCGCATGCCCGAACGTAGCCGCTTGGGCCGACCGTGCAGCAGAGCAGGCAGAGCCCGATCTCTGCGGCCTCGCGGGCTACCCGCGCGGGTTCGGCGGCCCAATCCAGGTGGACATGTGCATCGAGCAGCGATGAGCCCTCCATGCGGCGCGTCCTTTCTCCGGCGTGGTATCCTTCTTCTTTGTTATAGCTGCTTTAAGTCGAGCGCGCCACGCGCCACAAGGAGATTCGCTGTGGAAGAGATGCCCAAGACCTATGACCCGCAAACCAAGGAGCCCGAGCTCATCCAGAAGTGGATCGACGCCGGCTGCT
>CAZEHG010000055.1:0-10331 GCA_964512475.1 uncultured Atopobium sp. | reverse complement strand
CTCAGGCCCGGGGACTCGATCGCGGCGCAGTCGACGAACCCGGGGGCGCCCTCGACCTCGCCGATGACGAAGTCGTGACCGGCCCGGTGGGCGCGCAGCCCGCTGAAGGTCCGGATGCAGTGCTGGAAGGGGACGTCCTTCATGGTGACGGCGGACTTCGCTCGGACCTCGGCGACGCCCTCGGCGGTCGTGTCGACCCCCTCCTTGTCCGCGATATCCTCGGCGGTCGGCCCGACGAGGACGTTGCCGGCGGTCGTGGGGGTGATGAGTACTCCCTTGCCGAGCTTGGTGGGCAGGGCGAATACGGTGTGGCGCACATATCCGTCGGCGGCGGTGTCGAGCACGTAATACTGGCCGCGGCGGGGCACGATGTCCAGGCGGTCCTCTGACGCTGCGACCATGTTGTGCAGCTCGTCGGCGTAGACGCCCGCCGCGTTGACGACGACGCGCGCCTCAAGCGTGCCTTTGTCAGTTCTCACGGCCCAATGGCCCTCGGGAGCACGGCGGATTTCCTCGGCCTTCTCGTTGAAGCGGAACTCGACCCCGTTCACGCAGGCGCACTCGGCGAGCGCAACTGTGAGCTGGAATGGGTTCACGATACCCGCGGTCGGGGCCCAAAGCGCGGCCACGGCATTGTCGGAAACGTTCGGCTCGAGCGCGAGGAGCTCGTCTCTGTCGATGATCCGCAGGTTCTCGACGCCGTTCGCCGCTCCGCGGTCAAGAAGCTCCTGCAGGCCCGGGCGCGACTCCTCGCTCGTGCAGACGACGAGAGAACCGATCTGCCGGAAGTCGACTCCCAGCTCCTTGCACAGGGCGGGCATCATGCGCGCGCCAGCGACGTTCAGGCGCGCCATGGTAGAGCCCGTCTGGGCGTCGAAGCCTGCGTGCACGATGGCGGAGTTCGCCTTGGAGGTGCCGCAGCAGACATCCTCCTCGCGCTCGATGACGCAGACGTTCAGCTCGAGCCTGGAAAGCTCGCGCGCAACGGCACACCCGGAGACCCCGGCCCCGATGACGATGACGTCGTAAGAAGAATCGGCCATTCCACTCCCCTCGATGGGAACAGTTGACCAATATGCTTACCGACCTGCTGATTTCTGAGGGCGTAAAGGCTGCGAACGGTAGGATATTTACGGTGTGTAAACGCATGTTCCCCCGTAGACTATTGTTTGACGGCGAGGGAGCATGCGTCGGGGGGCCTAGAGCCCGAGCCTATCGGCCAGCTCGAGCCACTCCTCCTCGAGGGCGGCTTGCTCTGCCACGCAGCCGTCGAGTTCTTTCTGCGCCGCCATAAGCTCGGCGTAGTTAGAGGGGTCCACCTTCCCCATGACGGCGCGCAGGCGGTCGGTCTCCGGTTCGAGCTTCTCGAGCCTCCGGTTGACGGCGTCGTAGCGTTTCTTCAGCTCGCGCCGCTCCGCATTGGTAAGGCCCTGCTCAAGATCCTCAGCGCTGTTAAGCGCGGACTCGGCGGCCCGCTGGGGCCGGGGCTCCTCGATCTGCGCCTCGGAGAGCCTCAGGTACTCGTCCACGCCGTCGGGGACATGACGCACGTGGCCGCCGATGAGGGCGAACTGGTCGTCGGTGACGCGTTCCATCAGGTAGCGGTCGTGGCTCACCACCAGCAACGTCCCCGGCCAGGAGTCCAGGAGGTCCTCGAGGACCGCGAGCATATCGGTGTCCAGGTCGTTGCCCGGCTCGTCGAGGACGAGGACGTTCGGCTCGTCGAGGATGACGCACAGCAGGGCCAGACGCCTGCGCTGCCCGCCCGAGAGGTCGGACACGAAGCTCTGCAGCTCTCGCTGCTCGAAACCGAGGCGCTCGCAGAGCTGGGTGGGGCTGAGCATCTTCCCGCCGACCATATAGCTGTGCTTATAGCGCGAGAGAATCTGGAGTATGCGCCAGTCCTCCTTGTCGGAGAGCGCGTCGAGGTGCTGTGAGAGCCATCCGAACTTGACCGAGGCCCCGATGCCGACGGTCCCCTTCGTTGGCGCGAGCCTGCCCGTCATGAGCCGGAGCAGCGTCGACTTCCCGGCGCCGTTCGCGCCGAGGATCCCGTAGCGGTCGCCCGGCCCGATGAGCCAGTCCACGTCCTCGACCGTCGGACGCTCGGCACCGGGATAGCTGAACGAGACGCCCTTCATCGTGATGACCTTCTTGCCCAGGCGCGAGACGGCGAGGCGCTTGAGCTCGAGCGGGTTTCTGAGCGGGGGGTCGTTCGCGATGAGCTCGCGGGCGGCGTCGATGCGGAACTTCGGCTTGCTCGTGCGGGCCTTGGGACCGTGGGCGAGCCAGTTGAGCTCCTTGCGCAGCGTGTTCTGGCGGCGTTCCTCCATGACGGCCGCCTGGCGGTCGCGCTCGCATCGTTGCTGGATATAGGCCGAGTAACCGCCCTCGAAGGGAGTGACCTCGCGGTCGTGGACCTCCCACATGTGCTCGCAGACCTCGTCGAGGAACCAGCGGTCGTGGGTGACGACGAGAAGTGCCCCCTCACCTGACGGCCAGCGGCGCTTGAGGTGCTCTGCGAGCCAGCGGATGGCCTGCATATCGAGATGGTTCGTGGGCTCGTCCATGAGGATGACGTCCCAGGTGCCCACGAGCAGGCGCGCCAGGTCGCAGCGGCGGCGCTGGCCGCCGGAGAGCTCGCCCACGCGTCCCTGCCAGTCGAGGTCGCCGATGAGCTCGTCGATGATGGCGCGCACGCGCGGGTCGCTCGCCCACTCGTATTCGGGCGCGTCGCCGACAACGGCGCGGCATACGGTGTCGTCGTCGCGGAGCGTGTCGGCTTGGCCGAGCATACCCACATGGATGCCCCCGCGCCAGGTCACGGTCCCCGCGTCCGGATCCACGAGGCGCCCGACGATGTCGAGCAGCGTCGACTTGCCGTCGCCGTTGCGGCCGACGACGCCTATCCGCTCGCCCTCCTGGACGCCGATGGTCAGGTCATCGATGACCTTCTTGTTGGGCCATTCGTGGGCAACATGGTCGAGGCCGATCAGTATGCCCATCTACGCCTCCTCGCCCCGGGCGGCGAATGAGCGCAGCAGCGCGATCTCCGCGGCATAGCCGGGCAGCTCGTTTGGGGTCTCAAGGATCATGGGCAGGCCCCGAAGGCGCTCGTTGGCAACAATGGCGCGGAATGCGTCGGTGCCGATGTGCCCCTCCCCGATCCTCTCGTGGCGGTCCTTGCGCGATCCCCGGGGGTTCTTCGAGTCGTTCAGGTGCAGGGCACGCAGGCGTCCGAGGCCGACCGTGCGGTCGAGCTCGTCGAGGACGGCATCGAGGTCGCCCGCGATATCATAACCGGCGTCCCACACGTGGCAGGTGTCCAGACACACACCCACGAGCTCGTTGTGCTTGACACGCTCGATGATGCGCGCGAGCTCCTCGAAGCTGCGCCCGACCTCGGTACCCTTGCCCGCCATGGTCTCCAGGAGCACACAGGTGCGCTGGCCCGGGGTCAGGACCTCGTTCAGGCCCTCGGCGATGAGCTCGATGCCGCGCTCGGCGCCCTGCTTCACATGGCTGCCCGGGTGGAAGTTGTAGAGGTTCCCGGGCAGCGACTCCATGCGCTCGAGGTCGCCGGCCATGGCGCGCCGCGCGAACCCGACGGTCTCGGGCTTGGCCGAGCAGAGGTTCATCGTGTAGGGTGCGTGGGCGACGAGCCGGCCGAAGGAGTTGTCGGCCAAGATCCGCCGCAGTTCCGCGACGTCGGCCTCGTCGAGCGGCTTGGCATTGCCGCCACGCGGGTTGCGCGTGAAGAAGGCGAAGGTCGAGGCCCCGATCCCAAGGGCGCGCCTGCCCATGGCCGCATAGCCCTCCGAGGTGGAGAGATGGCACCCGATCGCCATGCCCGCCATGCGCTAACGCCTCCTCAAGCGGTCGCGCACCACGTCGAGGACGATGTCCGCGACGTCGGTCAGGGGGAGTGTCTCGCGCTGGTCGACTCCTTCGTTGCTCACCACGGCGATACGGTTCGTGTCGGACCCGAAGGTGGAGTCCGCGCGGCTCACGTCGTTGGCGATGATCGCGTCGGCCCCTTTCTTGAGGAGCTTCGCCTGCGCGTTGGGTATGAGGTCGTTCGTCTCGGCGGCGAAGCCCACGACGACGCGGCCCTCCTTGTGTGCGCAGAGTTCGGCCAGGATGTCGGCCGTCTCCACGAGCTCGATGGCGTCGAGGCGCTCATGGGCCTTCTTGAGCTTATGGTCGGCGGGACGGGCGGGCGTGTAGTCGGCGACGGCAGCGGCGCAGACGGCCGCGTCGGAGGACGGGAACGCCTTGAGGGCCGCGTCGTGCATCTGTGCCGCCGAGACGACGTCGACGCGGCGGACGCCCTCCGGGCACGGGAGGGACGTGGGGCCCGAGACGAGCACCACGTCGGCGCCGCGGCGGGCGGCCGCGCGGGCGATGGCGTAGCCCATCTTTCCCGTCGAGGCGTTCGCTATGTAGCGCACGGGGTCGATAGCCTCGTGCGTGGGGCCGGCGGTGACCAGCAGGCGTGTCGCGACGAGGTCCTGCTCGGGGGCCCGCTCGGCAAGAAGCCCGAGCGCGGCGCGTGCGATGTCCTCTACGTCCGCGAGCTTGCCGGCGCCGACGTCGCCGCAGGCGAGGCGTCCCTCGACGGGTAGGACGAAGCGCACGCCGCGGGCCTCGAGGGTGCGGACATTGGCCTGTGTGGCGGGGTTTCTCCACATGTGGACGTTCATCCCGGGGGCGATAAGGACGGGGCAGTCGCAGGCCAGCAGCGTCGCGGTGAGAGCGTCGTCAGCGATGCCCGCCGCCGCCTTCGCCATGACGTTCGCGGTCGCGGGAACGACGAGGGCGAGGTCGGCCCACTCCGCGTAGTCGATGTGGGGGATGGTGGTCTCCGGGTTGCAAAAGAGGTCGTCGCAGACGGCGTGACGTGTGAGCGCCTCGAAGGTGGCGGCCCCGACGAAGCGCTCGGCTGCGGCGCTCATGGCCACGCGCACCTCACAGCCGGCCTTCTGAAGCGACCGGAGCACCTCACATGCCTTGTAGGCAGCGACGCCGCCGCAGACGGCGAGAAGGACCTTCTTGCCTTTGAGCTGGGGTTCGTTAGTCGACATCTATGCCTCGGACCCTTCTTCGTCCGTCGTGACGAGAATGCGGTGGCAGTAAGGGCACTCGGTGATCTCGGGGCCGTGGGAGAGGTCGTGGTAGAGGCTCGGCTGCAGCTTGACGCGGCAGGTCGTGGGCACGTTGCCGACAAGGGACTCGACGGCGAGGCCGCTGAAGCGTTTGCGAGCGGACTCGTAGCGCCCCATCACCTCGTCGGATATCTCGGCCGCGCAGGTCTCGCGCTCGTTGTTGAGCTCGAGTATGCGGGCGCGGATCTCCTTGGATTCGTCCTCGAAGGACTTCTCGGTCGCGGCCCGCTCGGCATCGAGGCGCTCGGCGGTAAGCCTGGCGTTGCCCTCGGCGAGCTGGAGGCGTTGGAGCTTCTCGTTGAGGACGCCCATCTGGTGCTCGCACTTCTCGGTGACCTTGGCCAGGTGGGTGAGCTGGTCCTCGACGTCGCGGGCCTCGCGGTGCGTGAGCGAGCGGGACTCGGCGTCGGCGAGAACGCGCTCACGGACCTGCGCGTAGTGGGAGATGTCTGCCTTGAGGTCGACGATGTCGATCTCGGCGTCCTTGCGCTGGCCGGTGATCTTCTTGTGCTCGACAGTCACCTTCCTCTTCGCGAGGTCGATGGTCTTGAGCCGGGCCTGCTGGGGAAGCTTCTGCAGGGCGGAGGCGTTGCGGAGAAGCTCGATGTCGACCTGCTGCAGGCGGAGGAGCGCGGAGGCTTCGGTCATGGTGGTACCTCTTCTTCGTCAGGGTGCGGGCTTGTACGTGTGCGTGCTAGCGGCGTGCGCCGGTGCGGGCGGCGACGATGCCGAGAAGGGCGTCGGCGAAGCGCTCGAGGTCCTCGTCTTCCGCGCGCTCGTCGAACGAGACGCGCAGCGACCCCAGGGCCTCCCGTCGGGCGATTCCCATGGCGGAGAGCACGTGCGAGGGGTCGAGCGAGCCTGATGAGCAGGCGGAGCCGGCAGAGACCTCGAAGCCGGCGTCGTCGAGCGCGAGGATCATGGTCTCGGAGTCGAGCTCTGGGACGAGCAGGCTCACCATGCCGGGGAGCCGGTCCTCCCCCACCGCGGTGCCGGCGGTTGCGAGGATAGGACCGCCGTCGGAGCAGAGCCTCGCGTAGAGGCGCCGCGCCTTCGCCGCGCATGCCTCTCTGCGTTCCTCGAGGCCGTCGAGGCATTCCTTCGCCGCGGCGGCGAAGGCGAGGGCGCCGCGCACGTCCTGTGTCCCGGGCCGGCGCCCGAGTTCCTGCCCGCCGCCGAATTGCCTCGGGCGGAGCGCGGCGCGGCCGCGCGCGGCGAGAAGCCCGACGCCCACCGGACCGCCGATCTTGTGCGCGGCGGCCGAGACGGCGTCGACGTTCGCGAGCTGCAGGGGAATGCGCCCGAAGGCTTGGACGGCGTCGGTATGGAAGAGGGCCCCGGCCGCGTGGGCAACGGCAGCGAGCTCGGGGACCGGCTGCACCACGCCCGTCTCGTTGTTCGCGTACATGACGGACACGAGCGCGCAGCTGCCGTCGACGGCATCGGCGAGCGCCTGGGGCGCCACTTTGCCGTCTCGGCCGGGGCGCACGAGCTCCACCGCGAAGCCCTCGGCCCGCAGGGGCGCCGCGACGTCGAGGACCGAGTCGTGCTCGATAGCCGACATGACGACCTTGGTGCGCGCGCGGTCGCGCTCGCGTGCCCCGGCGGCGAGGCCGAAGAGCGCGAGGTTGTTGCTCTCGGTGCCGCCCGACGTGAAGGTGATCTCCGAGGGGCGGAACTTCCCGCCGACGCAACGGGCGAGGTCGCTTCTTGCCTGGTCGAGGGCGCTGGCGGCGAGGCGGCCCTGCGTGTGGAGCGAGTTGGGGTTTGCCCCCGCGTAGCCCGAGGTGGCGTAGGCGGCCTCGGCGGCGAGCGAGGACCCGCGAGCCGGCGCCGACGCGGCGTAATCAAGATATACGGTTTTCT
This sequence comes from uncultured Atopobium sp., assembly GCA_964512475.1. Lineage (GTDB taxonomy): Bacteria > Actinomycetota > Coriobacteriia > Coriobacteriales > Atopobiaceae > Paratractidigestivibacter. The sequence goes on along the minus strand of CAZEHG010000055.1, from coordinate 3,300 downwards.
TGCTATTCATCGGGGGCTAAGCCTTCTTCATGGTCGCGGCCTCGGCGGTCTCGCGAATCTCAGCGATGGCCCTCGCGCGGTCCTCTTGGCCGAACACTGCGCTGCCGGCCACCAGGACGTCGGCGCCCGCCTCCGCGACGAGCGGCGCGGTCGAAGCCTTGATGCCGCCGTCGACCTCGATCAGAGGGCATACGCCGCGGGACTCGCATAGGGCGCGCAGGCGGCGAATCTTCGCCGGGGAGGACTCGATGAAGCTCTGGCCGCCGAAACCGGGGTTGACGGTCATGACGAGGATCATGTCGACGTCCTCCACGACCTCCTCGAGGGAGGTGACGGGGGTGGCGGGGTTAATGGCCACCGATGCTTTGCGGCCGGCGGCGTGGATGAGCTGTATCAGTCGGTTCGCGTGGGCGGTCGCCTCCATGTGGAAGGTCACGTTGTCGGCGCCCGCGTCGATGAAGGCGCCGATCATCTCGTCGGGGTTCGTGATCATGAGGTGGACGTCGACGGGCAAGTCGGTCGCGCGCTTGGTCGCCCTGAGGATATCGAGCCCGAAGGAGATGTTGGGGACGAAGTGCCCGTCCATCACGTCGTAGTGGACCAAGTCGGCGGACGCGATGTCAGCGAGGTCCTCGCCGAGCCTTGAGAAATCCGCCGACAGCACCGACGGGGCGATCTTAATCGTGCTCTGCATCCCTATTCCTTTCGCGACGCGGGCATTCCGTAGAACTCCTCGCGCGGTAGTCTACCAAGAAGGGCGGTCCTGGCCGCCTCTGTGTCCAGGCCGTCAACGAGAACACCATGCACGGCCGAGGTGATGGGCGCCTCGATGCCGCGCTCGAGCGCGAGCTCGTTGACGCTCATCGCGGCGCGGGCACCCTCGACGACCATGCCGGTGCGCGCCTCATAGGCCTCGAGAGACTCCCCCGCCACGAGCGCCTCGCCGAACGTGCGGTTGCGCGAGTGGCGAGATGTGCAGGTGGCCACGAGATCGCCCATGCCGGCGAGGCCCATGGGCGTGAGCGGATCTCCGCCAAGGGCAGACGAGAGGCGTCCGATCTCGGCGATGCCGCGCGTCATGAGCACGGCGAGGGTGTTGTCCCCTGCGCCGAGCCCGGCGGCGACGCCGCAGGCGATGGCAACGACGTTCTTGACCGCGCCGCAGACCTCGACGCCGACGACGTCGCGCGACACGTAGGCGCGGAAGCGCTCAGAGGCAACGAGCTCCTGGACCCGCGCCGCGACCTGTGGTTCGCTCGAGGCGACCACGGCCGCCGAGACCTGACCGCGGCATATCTCCTCGGCGTGGTTCGGTCCCGAGAGAACAGCCATTCGCCCTGGGCGGCCGATCACGTCGGCCGCCACGTCGAGCATGAGCCGGTGGGTGCCCTGCTCCATGCCCTTGGTGAGGACCACCACGAGCGAGTCCTCCTGCACGTCGTCGCGGATGCGCTCGCAGGTCGTGCGCAGGTGCGCCGAGGGAAGCGCCATGACGACGAGCTCGGCGCCCGCGAGCGCCCTGCCGGCGTCTGCGGTGGCTCGAACGTTGCCGGGAAGGTCGTAGTCGTCCAGGTGGCGGGGGTTTCTCCCCGTCGCGTTGACGGCCTCGGCGACAGAGGCGTCGCGACACCAGAGCGCGATCTCTTCCGCGTGCGGAGCGGCGAGGCCGCAGAAGGCGGTTCCCCAGGAGCCTGACCCGATGACGGCCACCTTGCGCGCCTGGGCGCCGGCTATGCTCACCGGGCCTCCTCGTCCGTGGTGAAAGGTGCCTGGCCGGGAGCATCGTCGGCGGCGACCTCCGCCTTCTCCGCACCGTCCCCGTCGGGTTCCGCGGAGAGATGCGCCGTCGCGTCCTCGGCGGGAGCGCACGTCTGGCAGGCGACCGCGTCTTCGGCCCCCCTTGCCGACCCGGCCGCCTTGAAGGAGAACTTGGGCTCCTCCCTCTTTACGAGGCGGGCGATGTTTCCGCGGTGGGCGAATACGACGACGGCTGCCACGACCGCGACTGGCCACAGGGCTTCTTCCGTGAATCCCCAGGCCAAGCACTGCAACGGCAACGATACCGCCGCGGTGACGGAGGCTGCGCTCACGTAGCGCGTGGCCGCCGCGACGACGGCGAAGACGACGATAAGCCCGAGGGCGACGGGCCACCAGAGGCCGAACGTCGCGCCTACGCCGACGGCGATGCCCTTGCCGCCGTGGAAACGCAGATACGGGCTGAACACATGACCGAGGATGCACGTCGCGAAGACGAGCGACATCGAGAGGGAGCCCTCTCCGTTAAAGTCGAGCTGCGGGGCGAACCCGGATGTTCCGTAGACGATGAGCGAGATCAGCCAGCGCGAAATGAGCATGCACGCCAGGCCCTTGGCAGCGTCGCACGCGAGCGTGAGGATGCCCGCCACCTTGCCGGCGGAGCGCGCGACGTTGGTGGCCCCGATGTTGCCGCTCCCCGTGCTTCGCACGTCCACGTGCCCGAGACGCTGCGCGATGACGAGGCCGAAGGGAACGCCGCAGACCGCGTAGGAGAAGACGACGAAAACGGCTGTCCAAGCAATGAGCGTCATCAGCGCTCGCCCCCCGCGGTCGACTTGTTGCGGAACTTGAGGCGCACCGGGGTACCGGTGAGGTCGAACCGGGCGCGCAGGCGATTCTCGAAGAAACGCTGGAAGTTGTCGTCCGCGAGGTCGGGCGCGTTGCAGAAGACGGAGATGACGGGCGGTTTGGTGCCGGTCTGCGTCGCGTACTTCATCTTAAGGCGGCGGCCCTTGTCGGAGACGGTGTGGCCCGACTCGGCGATTTCTGCGAGCAGGCGGTTGAGCTCGGTCGTTCGGATCTGCTGCTTGCGGGCCTCGGCCGCCTTCACGGCGAGCTCGAGGACCTTGTCCGTCGCTCGGCCCGTGAGGGCGGAGATATTGACGAAGGGAATCCACGGCGCGAACGAGAGACGCTTGTTGATGGAGGCGACGATCTCGTCACGCTTTTGCTCGGAGTCCACGAGGTCCCATTTGTTGATGAGCAGCACGACGGCGCAGCCGCGGTCGATGGCCATGCCGGCGACCTTCTGGTCCTGCTCGGTCACGCCGACCGTTGCATCGACGACGAGCATGGCCACGTCGGCGCGGTCGATGGCCTGAAGGCCGCGGACGAGGCTATAGTACTCGACGTCCTCGTGGACCTGGCTCTTCTTGCGCATGCCGGCCGTGTCGACGAGCTTGATGGCCTGTCCCTTCCACTCGATCATGGAGTCGATGGCGTCGCGCGTGGTTCCGGCCACGTCGGAGACGATGGAGCGCTTCT
>CAZEHG010000054.1:0-10359 GCA_964512475.1 uncultured Atopobium sp. | reverse complement strand
CCTTCGCCAGGCCCTTGGCCGTGAAGTCGCGCATGGCCTGGAAGCAGAACTCGTCGACGTCGGCGGTGCAGAGCAGCACGTCGTAGCCCTTGGCGAGAACCGCCTTGACCACCGGCATCTTGGCCAGACGGTCACGGTCGTCGCCGGCGGCGTAGTAGATCTGGGCCTGGCCGTCGACCATGCCCTCGGCGTACTCCTGCAGCGTGACGTACTTCTCGTCGCGGGCGCTCCAGAAGAGCAAAAGGCCCGCGAGCTCGTCTTTCTTCATGCCATAGCTGGAGTAGATACCGTACTTGAGACCGCGGCCGAAGTTGCCGAAGAACTTCTCGTAGGCTTCGCGGTCGTTGTCGCGCATGGACTCGAGCTCGGACGTGATCTTCTTCTCGATGCGGCGACCCATGACCTGAAGCTGGCGGTTCTGCTGCAGGGTCTCGCGCGAGATGTTCAGCGTGATGTCGGAGGAGTCCACGACGCCGCGGACGAAGTTGTAGTAATCGGGCACGAGGTCGGCGCACTTCTCCATGATAAGGACGTTGGAGCTGTAGAGCTCGAGGCCCTTCTCGTAGTCGCGGCTATACAGGTCAAAGGGCGCCTTGCCGGGGATGAAGAGCAGCGCGTCGTACTCGAGCGATCCCTCGGCGTGAAGGCTAAAGGTGCGCGCGGGCGCCTCCCAGTCGTGGAAAGTGGACTTGTAGAACTCGTCGTACTCGGACTGCTCGACGTCCGCGGCGCGCTTCTTCCAGATGGGAGTCATGGAGTTGAGGGTCTCGAGCTCCTCGTAGGACTCCCACTCCGGCTTGTAGTCGTCGCCGGCGTCCTCCGGCTTCTCCTTCTGGCAGGACTTGGTGACCATCATCTGAATGGGGTAACGCACATAGTTGCTGTAGCGCTTGACCAGGTCCTTAAGCGTGTACTCGGAGGTGTACTCGTCGTAGCTCGCGTCGTCGGTGTTGTCCTTGAGGGTCATGACGACGTCGGTGCCGCAAGTCGCGCGGTAGGCGGGATCGTCGGCGGGCACAGCCTCGATGGTGTAGCCCTCGACGCCGTCGGAGGTCCAGCGGTTGCACTCGCACGTGCCGAAGGCGCGCGTGATGACGCTGACCTCCTTGGCCACCATGAAGGCGGAGTAGAAGCCGACGCCGAAGCGGCCGATGATGTCCACCGCATCGCCCTGGGCCTCGGCGTTCTCGGCCTTGAACTCCTCGGAACCGGAGTGGGCGATGGTGCCGAGGTTCTTCTCGAGCTCGTCGGCGGTCATGCCGATGCCGTTGTCCGAGACAGTGAGGGTGCGCGCGTCCTTGTCGAACGCAAGGGTAATGGCGAGGTTAGCTTGGTCGACCTGGGCCGACGCGTCCGTCAGGCTCTTGAGGTAGAGCTTGTCGATGGCATCGGAGGCGTTGGAGATGAGCTCGCGAAGGAAGATCTCTCGGTTGGTGTAGATCGAGTTGATCATGAGGTCGAGGAGTTTCTTGCTTTCGGTCTTGAATTTACGCATAGGTTCGCGTTCCCTTCTTCGTGCGATATTCAACAAAGGTGTTCGTACCCGAGACTTCGGAAAGATATACTCCGACGCTCAGAAAACTTTAGCCAACGGCGCTTAGATTTGCGATTACATATAATGACAGGGGGAGATATTCTATCGGCCGCAGCATGCGCGCTGCAAGGTTTTGCCCTTCGTGCGACGTATCGCGGACCTTGCCGCAAGGTTTTGCCCTTCGTGCGACGTCAATATCGAACGTTGCAAAACCGGAGCATCGGCTTACCTGGGCTTTCTCGCCCACACCGCCCGCAATTCGACCTCTAAAGGTAAATTCAACGTCGCACGAAGGGCAAAACCTTGCACGTCCCTGGCGGTTACGCCGCACGAGAGTCAAAACCTTGCAAGGCGCTAACGACGGGCAACGAGCAAGTAGTTGTCATCGGCGGCCCAGACGTCGTCAGGACAGCACACGAGGTCGACTCGGGCGAACTCAACCTCAAGCGCCGATTGAAAATCCCGCAGGAAGGTCGCGTCGCCGCCCACCGTGACCACGTTCGCGGCCAGGGCCCCGCCCGGGGCAAGAAGCGCAGCGTAGGCGCTTGCCGCCGCAGACCCGGCAAGGCTTGCCACAGGTTCCGCCCCCGCAAAGGCGTCGAGCGCGATGAAGTCGTATCTCTCGCCGCGAAGAGCCGCGCCGCGCACGAAATCGAAACCGTCTCCACAGGTCGCGTGCGCGTCCGCCTCATCTGCAAAAAACCAACGTCGAGCCGCTTCGATCACGCGCTCGTCTATCTCCACGACGTCGATGCGCGCCTCGGGGCGCAGCTCGCGCACGTGCTTGGGCACGGCGAACCCGCCGCCGCCCACGACCAGCACGTGCGGCGCCTCGGCGGCCACACCCTCGAGCACCCGCCCAAAGGCGCGGTAATACTCGAACACCGGCTCCATGCGCTTCTCGCCAAGGTAGGTCGCCGACTGATACACGCCGCCGGAGCTCAGCACGCGGACGGCCTCCCCGCCCGGCCCCTCGATCGTGTACACGAGCGTCGGGTGCAGCCCCAGCCGAACAATATGCAGGTCAAGGTTACCGAACATGCACGCCTCTCTCGCCGTCGCCACTACCCTGCTACCATAACCTGCGGAAATCGAAGGAGGCAACTCATGCACGGCTTGGGCACCATCATCAACGTTTGCTGCATCGTGGGAGGCGGGCTCGTCGGCCTCGTGGGGCGGCGCTTCATCACACAGAAGCTGCAAGACGCGCTGCTCAAAGCCTGTGGACTGGCCGTCATCTTCCTCGGCGTCGGCGGCGCCATGGAGAAGATGCTCTCCGTCGTGGCCTCCGAGGGCGGAAGCTCGCTCTCGTCCGGCGGCACCATGATGATCCTCATCAGCCTGGCGCTCGGCGCCGCCATCGGCGAGGCCATCGACCTCGACGCGCGCTTCGAGGCGCTCGGCGTGTGGCTGCGCGAGAAGACCGGCAGCAACGGCGACGCGAGCTTCGTGGATGGCTTCGTGACGGCGAGCCTCACCGTGTGCATCGGCGCGATGGCCATCGTCGGCGCCATCCAGGACGGCTTGACCGGTAACTACAACACCCTCATGCTCAAGGGCGCCATCGACGCCGTGATCATCTGCGCGATGGCCGCCTCCATGGGCAAGGGCGTCATCTTCGCCGCGCTGCCCGTAGGCGTCTGGCAGGGGCTCGTCACCCTCGCGTGCGTGCCGCTGCAGCCGATCATGACCGACGCCGCGCTCGCGAACCTCAGCCTCGTGGGGTCGATCCTCATCTTTGCCGTCGGCGTGAACCTCGTGTGGCCCAAGACCTTCAAGCCGGCAAACCTCCTGCCGGCCGTCTTTATCGCCGCCGCGCTCGCCTTCGTGATGTAGCCGGCAAGAAGCCCAATGGCGGACCTCCACGACATAGACAAGATCCTCGAGCAGCTGCTCTCCGACCCGCGCCTCACGCGCGGCCGGGCTTTTCAGACGTCGAAGGCCTACTCGGACGAGCCGATCATCCGACGCGGCTCGCAGATGCACGGCTTCGTCCCCGAACCGATCAAGCAGCTGCGTGCCCTGCAGCTGACCCCGACGGGACGCACCTGGTCGGAGTCGCGGCTGTTCTTCGAGCAGGCCAAGCTCCTCGAGGACTTCGAGGACCACGCGCCTTATACGGGGCAGTTCCTCTCCTACTACCCGACCTACCGATCCATGAACGACCGCCAGCTCCGCGGGTACTTCACTTGGCGGGCGAACGTGCGGCGCGGGCAGGTCGAGGACATCTCGACGTCATTCGCCTATGTATACCTCTACGAGCTGCTCATGGGCATCGGTGTGGAGCCGGGCGTCCGTGGCTTCGAGGCAATCCAGGCCTTCTACAAGGCGTACCGCACCTTCGACCAGGCGAGCATGGACCGCAACGTCCGTCCCTGGCTCGTTGACTATGTGGTCGACCACGGGCTCGACCCCAAGCTCGCGGCACCCTACGTGAACGCGGCCCACGACGAGGCGATAGCGCTGCTCGCGGGCATCGAGCGCGCGGCGATTCTATCCGCCCCTCCCAAGGGCTCGCGAAGAGAGGCACTCGATTTCAGCACGCTCAGAGATGCCGCCGAGAAACTCATGGGAGCCGCGGCAGAGCTCTCGACCTACCGCGTGCTGGAGTCTCGCCTGTATAAAGAAGCAACCGACGACTTCGAGCTCGCCCTGTGCGCCGTGTTCATCCGGCTCTCGCGCCATTATGCCCGCACGCACAACCAAGGCCTGGTCGAAACGCTCTTCGGGACGAGGTTCCGCGTTCGCCACCTCATGTACGCGTCGGCCATCCACTACGAGCCCGCGCCGCACCCCGACTGCGTGTACGAGCTCTCGCCGACGCGCACCTACATCTGCAAGAACGGGTTGTGGTCCTGCGAGGGCTTCCACGACGGCGGCGGGAAGAGCGCCAAGCTCGGTGATATCTGTCGCGCCGTCGACCGGCAGCTGCGGGCGGCGATTGACTTCCCGGCACAGCTCAAGGACCATGCGGAGCCGAAATACCTAGTGAAGATGATCGAAGCCGAGATCGCGGACCTTCTTGCCTGGAAAGAAGCGCACAAGCCGGTCGTCGTCGACATCGACCTGTCGAAGCTCGAGGGGATTCGGTCGGCGGCGGCGCTGACCCAGGAGGCGCTGCTGGTGGATGAGGAGCGCGAGCAGGGTCAGGACCAGGGCCAGGGCTCGCCGGCGGAGCTGTCTTCATGCTCAAACAGTCCTGATTCGCACGAACGTGACATTAAGTCACGTTCGGCTCATGCGGAACTGCGGGCGGAGATAGCTCCGCCATCGACCCCTGACCCTGCTCCAGGCGCAAAGCACGAAAAAACAGTCCCCTACGGGCTCTCACAGGAGGAGGTTGAGCTACTTGGAGCGTTGCTCGCCGGCGAGGCGCCCTCCACATCCGGCTCAGTCGACCTGATGGTCGACTCGATCAATGAGAAGCTCTTCGAGCTGCTGGGGGACACGGCGGTGGAGTTCGACGGCAGTGGAGCGCCGCGCGTCGTGGAGGACTACGTCGATGACGTGCGCGAGGTGCTCAATGCGTTCTGACGAGCGCCTTATGCTCTCATTACATCAATCCAGTCCTTGAGGTGCGCTATGAATTTGTCGTACGTCATCAGGGAATCAGGCTCCTCAACAGTCTGGCTCTCCAAATCAACGACAGCGACCCATACCGCCTGGTATATGCGCTCCCTAAGCAATCTTTTGCCCAGAATAGTAAAGCGATTAATGTAAGAGCTTTCTTCAAATACCGAATCAAACTCATACCTAGATCGCGCACCGATTTGACTGACCTTTGAGCTTTCAGGCGTTTTGCGGATTAGAAGCACGTATCCAAAATTGGGAGGAAGATCGTTCGGCTCAAGCAAATGGTTATGCGTTGCGTAGTCCACATCCGTGGCGCTGCCAAGAGCCTCCTCGGCTCTGTTGTTCGCATTGTTTCCGAAGCTACTATTAATGCTTTTCAGCTCAATCGCCGCAACGAGAACGCCATCTTCAAAAGCAGTGATATCCCATTTTTAAGAGATATTTCGGCAAGCATTTCCAGCGTGTCGGTTGAAGTAAGGGCAAGAGGGTCTGAGCCCCTTAATGACGGTACCTCTGAGCATGTGCCGAGATTGCAGTCGCATTCATTACCTTGTAGCCAGGAGACAAATGTCTCGCTCTGAATCTGAGAGGAATTTAGGCCATCCGCATACCTGATGAATTGGTCACTCCCGCGTCGAAACAGAGAAATTGCAGGATATGCAGCAATATCATCGTCAAAAGCATCTACGTCATGGAGGCGGACATGGGAGATAAGCCTAAAGCCATCGGACACAAAGCTCCTTAGTTTTGCTCCATATCGATTCTGGAGCCATCTATCAGAACAGATGTAGCAAAGCGCGCCTTCCTCATCTAAAAGACGTAGCCCTCTTTCAAAGAAGCCGACATAGAGATCGGTCCCCATTGTCATCGTGGCAAGGGCGTCCTTGTAGATGACACGGCTCTCGCGATCAATCTTAGACGCGCGAATATAGGGCGGATTACCAACCACCCAGCGAGCCTGAAACGATGCAGTGAGCAGGAAATCGGCCTCATGCACCCAAACAGTGGCGAGCTTTTCAGCAGCATCGGTCGAAAGACCGTGTTTAATCAAAGAATCAATTACGACGGCACGACTATTTGAAACGGAAGCAGGGTCGATATCAAAGGCTCTAATGCACTTATCCAGAACGTCAGGCTTGAACTTACCTCTTGAAATCGCGCTCTTGCAAAGCCGGTCAACAATCCTAGCCAGGAAAGCCCCGTCGCCGCAGGAGGGCTCAACAATGCATCCAGCCGTCAGGTCGCTATCAGGAACATAGCTTACTAAATCAAGTATTAAATTAACAACCCAGCCACGCGTATAGACAACTCCCGGCGCCGCCACATTCCCCCCTCTATCGACTTTGTTGATATCTATGGTATGCATACGACAGGACATCAATACGATTCTACAATACTCATTAGAATATCGAACACCTGTTTCTACTCAATTTTCCCCTTCTACACCAAAATAGAACAGGTGTTTTATTTGTCACATTTTCGTGCTAGCATGGACCCATACAGACCAGCCGAGAGGAACACCCATGCCCGAACCTACGCCGGCACAGAAGACGCGCGTGCCCAAGCGCATCGCCGCGGTGATCATCAACTCGCTCAAGGGCGGCGTCGTGCCACGGATTGGCCTTCCCTACATCACCGTCGGGCGCGAACGGGAGATCGAGGCGCTGCTTCACGACCTGGCACTCGTCGCGGACGGCGGCGCGAGTTTCCGCTTCCTCGTGGGCCGCTATGGCGCGGGCAAGTCGTTCCTCCTCCAGACCATCCGCACACACGCCATGGGCCGCGACTTCGTGGTGGCCGACGCAGACCTCTCGCCGGAACGGCGCCTGCAGGGCAACCAGGGCCAGGGCCTTGCAACGTACAAAGAGCTCATCCGCAACCTGAGCACGAAGACCCGCCCCGAGGGCGGTGCGCTCCCCCTCGTGCTCGAGCGCTGGGCGCGTAGCCTCTCCGAGGGCGCCACCGACCCGATGATCCCGCTCAAGGCCGCGCTCTCCCCCATCCGTGAGCTCGTCCACGGCTTCGACTTCTGCCGCGTGCTCGAGGCCTACTACGCCGCCTACCTGGAGGGCGATGAGGAGCGCCAGGCTTATTGCGCCAAGTGGCTGCGCGGCGAGTACCGGACCAAGACCGAGTCTAAATCCGAGCTCGGCATCAACGCCTGCATCGGCGACGACGACTGGTACGAATACCTCAAGCTCTTCGCCGAGTTCCTCGTGCGTGCCGGTTACCAGGGGCTCATCGTCCTCGTGGACGAGCTCGTCAACCTCTACAAGATCCCGAACTCCATCACGCGCCAGTACAACTACGAGAAGATCCTCACCATGTACAACGACACGCTGCAGGGCAAGGCGCACCACCTGGGCATCATCATGGGCGGCACACCGCAGTCCATCGAGGACCGCCGCCGCGGCGTCTACAGCTACGAGGCCCTGCGCAGCCGCCTCACGCAGGGGCGCTTTGCCTCCGAGGGCCTCACGGACATGCTCGCCCCCGTCATCCACCTGAACCCGCTCACCCACGAGGAGCTGCTGGTCCTCACCGAGAAGCTCGCCGACATCCACGCCGGCTACTTCGGCTACGAGCGCCGCCTGGCCACCGAGGAACTCGTGAGCTTCCTGCAGGTAGAGTTCGGCCGCGTGGGCGCCGACTCCCACCTCACCCCGCGCGAGGTCATCCGCGACTTCATCGAGCTGCTCGACATCCTCTACCAGAACCCGGACGCAGACGTTGCGAAGCTGCTACAGTCCGGGGACTTCTCCCTCAGCGCGGCTAACGTGAGCAACACGGGCGCGAACGGGAACTCAGGCGCGGACGGAGGCGCGAACCCCGACGTGGCCCCGCAGTTCGCCGAGTTCACGATTTAAGGGAGAGGCGCATGGCGCAAGCGACAACTGGGCATGACATGGTCGGTAAGGGCGAGACAATAAAGCGCGACGAGGCGGCCGACGGCAACGAGGCGAACACCCTCGGCTTCACCGGTCTCACCACGCTCGTCGTGACCACCTGCGTTGGCGCGGGCATCTTCTCGCTGGCAGGCGACCTCGCCGCGGGCGGCGCAAACACCGCGGCGGTGCTCGCCGGCTGGGCTATCTGCTTCGTGGGCGTCTTTGCCCTGGCCAAGACGTTCAGCGGCTTGGCGGCCGTGCGGCCCGAGCTCTCCGGCGGCATCTACGCATACGCGCACGCCGGCTTCGGGGAGTACGTGGGGTTCTCCGCCGCCTGGGGTTACTGGATGAGCGCGTGCCTGAACAACGCCGGCTACGCCATCATGCTCTTCAACGCGCTCTCGTACTTCTTCCCGCAGCTCGGAGGGGGCAGCACGCCCGTGTCCATCGCGCTGGCGTCGTGCTTCCTCTGGCTCATCGCATGGCTGCTCACCCGCGGCGTTCGCCTGGCCACGGGCGTCAACCTCGTAATCACGCTCGCCAAGCTGGTCCCGCTCGCGCTCTTCATTCTTTGTGTGGCGCTTCTCACCAAGTTTGACCCCGCGGTCTTTGCCCAGAACTTCTGGGGGGAGGCGGGCGGCCCCTCCTTCATGGAGCAGCTGCGCTCGACGATGATCTCGCTCGTGTGGCTCTTCGTAGGCCTCGAGGGCGCCGTCGTGGTGTCCGGCCGCGCCCGGGACCCGCGCGACGTGAGCCGCGCCACCACGTTCGGCTTCGTGCTCGTCGTGGTCTTCTACGTGCTTATCTCGGTCCTCTCGCTCGGAATCCTCCCGCGCGAGCAGCTCGCCGCCCTCTCCACGCCGTCGCTCGCGGGCGTGTTCGAGCAGGTCATCGGACCTGCGGGCGCCGTGCTCGTCAACGGCGGCGTGGTCGTCTCGCTCATGGGGACGATGCTCGGCTACCTAACCTTCGCCGCCGAGACCTCCTACCAGGCTGCCTCGCGCGGGCTTCTTCCCAGCGCCCTCGCCGTAACCGACGCGAGCGGCACCGCCGTGAGGACAACGCTCATCTCGGCGGGCATCACCCAGGCGTTCCTCGTGCTCTCGCTTTTCTCGCGGGGCACCTACCAGTTCTTCTATACGTGCTCGGTCTACGCCATCCTCATCCCCTACACCTGCGCCGCCGCCTATTACGCGCGCGCCGCCTGGAAGGCCGACCGCATCGAGGGCCCGCTCGCCCCGGGCCTCACCTCGGCGCGCATTGCCGGCACCGTCGCTCTCCTGTACACGCTGTTCCTCATCTGGTCGAGCGGACTCAAGGGCCTCACGGTCGTCGCCATCGCCATCGCGCCGGGCACCATCCTCTACGCGATCATGCGTGCCAGCCACAAGGATGCGCTTCTCCCCTCCGCCGCGGACAAGGTCTTCGCCGTCATCGTCGCCTGCGCCGTCGCGGCGACCGTCGTCGTCAACGCGCTGCCCGCGTTCGGGATCTAGGCCGGCCATGAGCGTCTTCGATCGATACGCTCCCTTTATCCAGGACTTCATCTACGACCACGAGTGGGAAAGCCTGCGCGGCGTACAGGTGGCCGCCGGCGAGGCTATCTTCAACACGGACGACCACGTGCTTCTCACTGCCCAGACCGCGTCGGGAAAGACCGAGGCGGCCTTCTTCCCCATTCTCACCGAGTTCTGGGAAGACCCGCCGGCGAGCGTGGGCGCCATCTACATCGGCCCCACGAAAGCCCTGATCAACGACCAGTTCTATCGCCTGACCGACCTCTGCGACGAGGCGCATATCCCCGTATGGCACTGGCACGGCGACGTCTCGGCTTCCCACAAAGCCAAGCTTATGAAGAAGCCTTCCGGCGTGCTGCAGCTCACGCCCGAGTCCCTCGAGGCCATCCTCATGCGCCGCCACTCCGCCGTGGCCAAGCTCTTCTGCGACCTGCGCTACGTCGTCATCGACGAGGTCCACTCGCTGCTGCGCGGCGACCGCGGCGGACAGTGCCTGTGCCTTATCGAGCGTCTCTCCCGCATGGCGGGCGTGGACCCGCGGCGCATCGGCCTCTCGGCCACCATCGGCGACCCCGAGGCCGTCGGCGCGTTCCTCGCCGCCGGCACCGGGCGCAAGACGATCGTCCCGCGCATCGATGAGCCCCCGCGCACCTGGCGACTATCCATGGAACACTTCTACACCACCGGCCCCCAGGCGCCGGAATCGCTGCTCAAATCGCGAGAAGGAACAGAGGTGCAAGTCATTTCCGTGCAGCAGGAGGGGCCCAAGGGCTTATCTCCATGCTCAAACAATCCTGACTCGCACGAAGGCGACATTAAGTCGCCTTCGGCTCATGCGGAACTGCGC
>CAZEHG010000053.1:0-10913 GCA_964512475.1 uncultured Atopobium sp. | reverse complement strand
TCAAGGTCGAGGGCCGCATGAAGGCGCCCGACTACGTCTATCAGGTGGTGAGCGCTTATCGCCAAGCCATCGACGCCGCGATTGCGGGCGAGCCGCTCTCCGAGGCCGAGGACGCGGCAGTCCACCGCCGGCTCAAGCGCGCCTTCAACCGTGACTTCACCGACGCCTACCTGCGCGGCGAGTCCGGAAACGAGATGATGAGCTATGAGCGCTCCAACAACCGCGGCGAGGTCGTGGGCGAGGTCGAGTCCTCCCGCGCGCTCGAGGACAGCGTCGAGAGGCGCGGCGGCGGCAACGGCGGCCGCACGCGCATGCGCCGCTTCAAGCGCGCCGAGGTCCGCATCCGCCTGACCGAGCCGGTGGGGGAGGGTGACCTGCTCGAGGTGCGCCCGGTGAGTGACCCCACCCAGTTCCTCACCGTGACTGCCGAGCGCGACTCGGCGGCCGGCGAGGTCATCTGCTGCCGCGCTCCGAGGCCCATGGAGGCGGGCGCGATCGTGCGCGTCATCCGCTCGCAAGCCGCCATGGACGCCGCTGCGCGCGTGAGCAAGGCGGACGTGCAGCGCAAGCGGCCCGTGCACGTGCGGGTTGTTGCCCGTCTCGGCCAGTCGTTCCGGGTCGAGGTCGCCTGCGCCGACGGCGAGGCAAGCGCTTCTGCCGAGGGCTTTATCTGCGAGGCCGCGCGCACGCGTGCCGTCACGGGCGAGGACCTCGTCGAGCACGTGGGGCGCATGGGCGGTGGGCCCTTCGAGCCGGTGAGCTTCGACGTGCAGATGGACGAGGGGCTTGGCATGGGCTTCTCGGCCGTGCACAAGGTGCGCGCCGCTGCGGTGAAGGCGCTCGAGGAGGCGCTTCTTGCCCCGTATGCCGCGCGCGAGGAGGGTTTGGCGCCGGCGCCGTCCGAGCGCGCGGTCGCGTACCGGCTGGGGGAGGCGCGCGCCGGGGCGGGCATCGCCGACCCTGCGGCCGTGCGCCGAGAGGAGCCCTGCGCCTGCGCGCTCGTCGCGGACCCCGCGTGCGCCCGCGCCGCGCTCGAGGCCGGGGCCGCCCGTGTGTACGCGACGGTGGACGACCTCGCCCGCGGCGACTGGCCCGAGGGTGTCATTCCCTGGCTCGACGAGGTCTGCCGCGAGGGCGACCACGCGCGGCTCGATGCGTGGGTGGCCGAGGGCGCCCCGGTCGCCGTCGGCAACGTGTCCGAGCTTGCGCTCGCCGCCAAGCGCGGGGCCGCGCCCGAGGTCCGCTCCTGCATACCTGTCCACAACGAGAGCTGCCTCGTGGCCCTCGAGGCCGCCGGCGCGTCGGGCTTCTGGCTCTCCTGTGAGCTCACGCTCGAGCAGGTCTGCATGCTTGCGCCCGCGGCCTCGGTGCCCGTCGGCCTCATGGTCCTCGGCCGCGAGCGGGCGATGACCTCCGAACACTGCGTCCTGCAGGTCACGGGCAAATGCGTGCACGACTGCGCTCGCTGCCCCCAGCGCGCGCGGCGTTTCTCGCTCAAGGACATCGACGGCAAGCTCCTGCCCGTGCGCACCGACGTCAACGGCCGCTCCCGCATCTGGTCGGCCTACCCGCTCGACGCGACGCCGCAGGCAGGCGAGCTTATCGGCGCTGGTGTCACGCGCCTGCTCGCGGACTGCACGCTGCTCGACGAGAAGCAGACCCGGTTCAGCGTAGAGCGCGTCGCGCGCGCCGTGGCGGCTGCCCGCGCCGGCAAAAAACCCGCCGCGCGCCTGCAGGGCGCCACCTCGGGCCATTTATTTACTGGCATCGGGTAGGCATCGGTTAGGGTTCGCGGAAAACAATCTCGTATTGTGTAACCTATTTTGGGTTGGACGAGTAGCCAGCTCATTATGAGTTCTATTTGCTGCGGAAAAGGGCTCGATTCTGCCGGGCTACTTCGCCATTTCGATTTAAGTTACGCAATACGAGCGTTTATTGACGGAGAGGCCGCAAATAGAGGCCGGCCAGGCGCTCGACGCGCTGTTTAGTTGCGATATGCCGCCCCGGCAGCCCCGCGCCGCGGGGCCGTTGGGTAAGATGGAACACGTTGCGTGCACAGACGAAAGGAAACCCACCATGGCAGTGGATAAGCAACTTCTGGAAGAGACCCTCGACATCATCCGCCAGAGCCTTCAGGCCGATGGCGGCGACGTGGAGCTGATCGACGTCGACGACGAGGGCGTCGTCACCCTCGAGATGCAGGGCGCCTGCGCCGGCTGCCCACTCTCCAGCATGGATATGTCCGAGGGCATCGAGCGCATCCTGATGGAGCATGTCCCCGGCGTCACTCGCGTGCAGCCGGCTGTCCTCTAGCCATCGCTGGAAAAGACCTCGAATGTTCCTCAATGACATCTTTCAGGCGCTCGATCCTGTCGCCTTCACCATCGGTCCCCTGAGCGTCCGCTGGTACGGCCTGGCATACCTGGCTGGCTTCATCGTGGCGGGCTTCGTGATTTTCCGCATCGCGCGGCGCTGGGAACTCGACCTTTCCCCTGACGACGTGATGAGCATCGTCATCGGCGTCGCGTTCGGCATCATCATCGGGGCGCGTTTGGGCTACGTGGTCTTCTACGGAGCCGGCTACTACCTTGAGCACCCGGCCGAGATCATCGCCACCTGGGACGGCGGCATGAGCTTCCACGGCGGGCTTGTCGGCGCCGTCGTCGGCGGCTCGATCGTGTGCCGGCAGTACCGGATCAGCATCCCCACCATCTGCGACCTGGGCGTCATCGGCGCGACCTGGGGACTCTTCTTCGGGCGTTGCGCGAACTTCGTCAACGGCGAGCTCTGGGGAAAGGAGTGCGATCTGCCCTGGGCCGTGGCGTTCCCGTCCGGCGGCGGCGTGTATCGCCACCCGTCGCAGCTCTATGAGGCCGTGCTCGAGGGGCTCGTGATCTTCTTTGTGCTGTGGGCGCTCTCGCGCAGGAAGCCGCCCCGGCCGCAGGGGACCTTCATGGGCACGTTCCTCTTGCTTTACGGCGTCTTCCGCTTCCTCATCGAGTTCGTGCGCGTGCCGGATGCCCAACTGGGCTATCTCTTCGGGCCCATCACCATGGGGCAGTGCCTGAGCCTACCGCTCGTGGTTGCCGGCGCAGCCCTGCTGGTGGCGGCCCACAAGCTGAACCGCCCGCAGGTCGGGCGGCTTCCCGAGGAGTAGGTCTCGGGGAGCGGGGCCGAAGGGCGCCCTGGCGCAGGCGACGGCCGTCCGCGCGCCCTCCTCGCCCGCGGCGAGTGCCGCGGCCGTCCCCGCGATGCCGCCGCCGACCACGAGGACGTCGCGGCGGCCCAGGTTCTCGGTTACAAGTTGTGGCATGGCCCTCAGCCATTCTCGCCTGCGGCGCTCTACCCTGCTAAAGTGGGAACCCGCGATTCAAGGAGGCGGTATGTCCCAGGCCAACGAGTATATCTACGCCGGCGAGGTGCCCACGCGCGTTCGCCTCGACGCCTCGTGCGTCAAGTTCGACGCAGCGGGCCTCGTGCCGTGCGTCGTGCAGCAGGAGGGTTCTGGCGAGGTACTCATGGTCGCATGGATGAACGCCGAGTCCCTGGCCCTGACCATAGAGACCGGCACCACGTGGTTCTGGTCCCGCAGCCGACAGGAGCTGTGGAACAAGGGTGCTACCAGCGGAAACGTGCAGCAGGTCAAGCACCTGCTCGTGGACTGCGACGGTGACACGCTCGTGGCGGTTGTGGACTCGCCGGGGCCTGCCTGCCACACCGGGCATCGGAGCTGCTTCTTCCGCGAGATCGAAGGGTAAGCCGGCCGGGCGGCGAAGCGCCGCCGGGCCCGCAACAGAGCCATAAGGAGGCCCGTGTGGGCGAGAGGACCAAGAACGTTCAGGACGGCAACATCGGCGAGACCCTCGAGGGCCTGGCCGCGGTGATTCACGGGCGCCGCGACGCGTCCCCGGAGACCTCCTACACCGCCAAGCTCCTCCAAGGCAAGGAGGACAGCCTGCTCAAGAAGCTCGCCGAGGAGGCGAGCGAGGTCATCATGGCCTGCAAGGACGACGACCATGAGCACATCCGCTACGAGGCGGGCGACCTGGTGTATCACCTGATGGTCACGCTCGAGCGCTACGGGGTCACGCTGGAGGAGCTCGCCGGCGAGCTGGACGCCAGAAGGCGCTGACGCGGCCGGGCGGGCGATCCGACCCTCATTCGTCGCTCGCGCACCTTCGTGCGCGTCGCTCCTCTTTCGGGCCGCCTCGCCTCGCCGGGCCGCGTCAGTTCCTAGGGCCCCACGACGGCCGATCTGCCCTTCACTCGTTGTGTGCCTCGCGTACGCGTCGCTCCTCGTTCAGGGCAGCTCGGCTCGTCGTGAGACCCTGGCGCAGAGCCCCGCCGGGCGGGCGGCACGGCACCGGCCCGGACGGCGGCAAGACGGCGCTGAACGCTCAAATAGCAATGTGGAGCTGAAATAGAATCACTTCTTCCCGGCTCGTCTGTTGGTACCATAGGAAAGTCATGCAGGCCCACCTTGTGGGCGCCGTGCAGATTTCCGAAGGAGTCTTTTTTATGCCGCAGTCTAAGCGCAACCGTATCGTCGCGTCTGCCCTCGCGGTCACCCTTGGCCTCGCTATCGTCCCCGTGAACGCGCAGGCGGCCACCTCAGCCGAGCTCCAGGCCGAGCTCGACCAGGTTTCCCAACAGCTCGGCGACCTCTACTCCGCCGCTGAGCAGGCCGGCTACGACCTCGACAACGTCACGCGCGACCTCAACGACACTAACGACCAGATCACCAACCTCGAGGGACAGATCGCGGAGGAGCAGGAGCAGCTCAAGCAGAAGCAGTCCCAGCTCTCTGACATCCTCGCCGCTCAGTACAAGATGGGCGACGAGACGGGGCTGCTCACCCTCATCCTCAGCTCCAACGACTTCGCCGAGCTCGTGAGCAACATCCACTATGCGAACAAGATCTCCGAGCAGAAGATGGACGCCATTCAGGACGTCCGCGACCTGCAGGAGTCGCTCGAGAACGACAAGGGCCGGCTCGAGGAGCGCAGAACCGAGCAGGAACAGCTCGTGTCCGACCAGCAGACCAAGTCCGATTCCGCCAACCAGGCCGCCTCAGAGGTACAGGCCTACTACAATCAGCTCTCCGACGAGGTGAAGGCCAAGCTCGCCGAGGAGGAGGCAGCCGCCCGCGCCAAGGCCGAGGAGGAGGCCAAGGCGGCCGCCGAGGCAGCCGCGCAGAAGGCGGCCGAGGAGGAGGCCGCGAAGAAGGCCGAGGAGGAGTCCAACACCAACAACGGCTCCAACGGCAACTCCGGCGGCGGCAACGGCTCCGGCGGCGGCTCCAGCAGCGGCGGCTCCAGCAGCGGCGGCTCCTCCAGCGCGTCGTCCATGGTCTCGCGCGCCCTCAGCGTCATCGGCTCCGGGTATCAGTGGAGCGGCTACGTCTGGACCGGAAGCACCTCGACCTCCGCGTTCACCTGCTCCGGGCTCATCGACTATGCCCTCGGGCTGCCGACGAACTCGAACTGGCCCGAGTCCCTGTACGCCTCGGTGAGCTACATCACGACCGACGTGAGCGCGCTCAACTACGGTGACCTCGTCTTCTACACCTACGCAGGGCGTTATCCCGGCCATGTGGGCATCTACATCGGCGGCGGGCAGATCGTCGACTCCTGCCCCGGCGGCGGCGTCCAGATCCGCGACGTCTACTACCCGGGCACCTTCATCGGCGGCGGCCCCATCGTCTAGGCTTAGACGTCGTTTATCGCCGCCCCAGAAACCGTCGGGTCTCTGGGGCGGTTTCTTTTGCGCGCATCGGGCCGCGTCGGCCCGAAAGATCAAAGGAGATGCATGGGCGAGAAACGCCAGGGCGACCCGTACCGCGGCGCCCACTTTGCCAAGCCGGGCGACGCGGCCCATATCTACACGGGGACGCCTGCCGACGAGACGATGGTCTTCGTCCTCGCGGCCGAGCGCTCCCGTGCCGCGGCCCGCCGCCCCGACACCGCGGCCCGCCCTGGCGTCCCGGCCCATCTCGACGCCGCGGTGGAGGACGCGGGGGCCGAGGACACCGCCGCGCTGCGCAAGCTCGACGCGGCGCCCGTGCAGGCCCCTCCTGCCGACGGAGAGATGGACGGCGCGACCGACGCCGACGTGAGCCGCTCGGCTGCCCTCATGAGCGTCCTCGTCATCATCAGCCGCATCACCGGCTTCCTGCGCACCTGGGCGCAGGCGTACGGCATGGGCACGACTATCGTGGCCAGCGCCTTCACCGTCGCGAACAATCTCCCGAACCAGCTCTACGAGCTCGTGATGGGCGGCATGCTCGTCACGGCGTTCCTGCCGGTCTATGTCTCCGCGAAGAAGCGCGCCGGAAAGCCCGGCGCCATCGGCTACGCCTCGAACCTGCTGTCGCTCGTGACCATCGCCATGCTGCTGCTCTCGGCGATCTCGTTCGTCTTCGCGGGGCAGATCGTGTGGACGCAGTCGTTCAACGCGTCGTCCGACTTCGACTTCGAGCTCTCGACCTACTTCCTCAGGTTCTTCTCCATCGAAGTCGTGCTGTATGCCCTGTCCTCGGTCATCTCCAGCGTGCTCAACGCTGAGCGCGACTACTTCTGGAGCACCGCGGCGCCCATCGTCAACAACGTCGTGACCACGGCCTCGTTCTTCGGCTACGCGCTCTTCGCCCCCTCGAACCCCACGCTCGCCATCCTGTGCCTGGCCATCGGCAACCCGCTCGGCGTCCTCGTGCAGGCGCTCTGCCAGCTGCCCTCGCTCAAGCGCTGCGGCGTCAAGCTGAGCCTGCGCGTCGACGTGCACGACCCCTGCATCAAAGAGACGATAGCGCTCGGCATCCCGACCCTCATCGTCACCCTCGTCTCGTTCGCCACGACCTCGGTCCAGAGCAGCTGCTCGCTCTCGGTAAACCCCAACGGCGCCGCCATCACGTATTACGCGCGCATGTGGTATGTGCTCCCGTACTCGGTCTTCGCCATTCCCATCACCACGGCGATGTTCACCGAGCTCTCCACGAACGTCGCGAACAACGACAACGCCTCCTTCGTCGCCGGGGTCCGGCGCGGCTGCGGGAGGATCCTCTTCCTGCTCGTGCCTTTTGCCCTGTATCTCATTGTGTTCGCCCCGTGCCTCGCGCGCCTGCTCGGCGGCTCCCGCATGGACGCCGAGTCGCTCGACCAGCTCGCGAGCTACCTGGCATGGCTGTCGGTCTCGCTTCCCGCCTACGGCGTGTGCACCTACCTGCAGAAAGCCTGCTCGGCGCTGCGGCGCATGAAGCTCTTCACCGTGGCGGAGATCATCGCCGGCGCCGTGCAGATCGTGTTCTGCCTCGCGTTCACCCCCGTCTGGGGCTTTAACGTCGTGGGTTTCAGCTCGACGTTCTTCTTCGTGTCCATCGACCTGGTCATATTCGCGTTCCTGCGGCGTGAGCTCGGGCCCATTGGGCTTAAGGCGCTCGTCGTCTCGTGCGTCCGCTCGCTGGTCCTCGGCTCGCTCGGCGCGGGGGTCGGCGGCGCCATCCTCTGGGCGCTGCAGGCCTTCGTGGCGCCGCTCTCGGGCGGCGGCATCGTCCGCGCGCTCATCTATACCGTTGCGGGCGGCGTGCCGGCCCTTCTCGTCACCTTCGGCGCGGCCTGCGCGCTCCATCTTGACGAGGCCGCCTTCATCGACGATTTGCTCGCAAAGTTCAGGCGCCGGCCGGTGTCGGCATAGGAGGCCGCCCATGCAGAGGGAACCCTGGGAAGAAGCGCTCGCGCAGAGGATGGCCGGGCTCACGGGCACCGACGCGCGCGACTGGTACCTGACCTACCGCGCGCGCCACGGCATGCTCGCCGCGCTTGAGGCCGTTCGCGCGGCCTGCGGCGGGGGAGAGGTGCTCACGCAGCTCTTTACCTGCTGCACCGCCGTCGACCCGATCCTGTCGGCAGGGCTCGACCCCGTATACGGGGACGTGTCGGCCCAGACATGCTCGCTCGATCCCGCCTCGGCGCCCCTAGGCGAGCGCACGCGCGCCGTCATGCTCCAGCACACCTTCGGCATCGTCGACGGGGCCTCCTCGCAAGAGCTCGCCGAGAAGACCCGCGCGGCCGGCGCGCTCGTCCTCGAGGACTGCGCCCACTGCGTCGGCCGTATGGCGACAGGCGCCGACGGCGCCCCGTTGGCCGACATCTCGTTCCACTCGTTCGGCGTCGAGAAGATGCTCCCGACGCTCTTCGGCGGGGCCGTCTGGGTGAACCCGGCCTCGGTCGCGAGCGACGTCATGCGCGCCGTCCGCGAGCGGCTCTCCTCGCTCCCGGCCCCCGGCGCGCGCGACGAGCGGCTGAACGCCTCCTACCGCGGGACGAATCGCGTGCTCGTGCACCTGCCTGCGGCGCTCTCGCGCCCTCTGCGGCGCGCGCTCACGGCGGCCGGCGCCTTCGACCCGGCCGTCTCCGACGAGGAGCGCCTCGGCAAGGTGAGCCGCGCGCCCATGCGCGCCACCAGGTTTGCCTGCGAGGCGGCGCTCGGCGCGCTCGGGGGGTACGCGGCCTCGGCCGAGAGCCGGTGCCGGGTCGTCGAGGCGTACCGCGGGCTTCTTGCCGACGTCGTCGGCGCGGAGGTGCCCGCCGCCGCCCTCGCGGGGGAGGCCCAGCCGCTCCTGCGCTTCCCGGTGCTCCTCGCCGACGCGCGGTCGGCGGACGCTGCCGAGGCGGCCATCCTCGCCGCGGGCTATTACACGAGCGCGTGGTACCGCCCGGAGCTCGGCCCCGGCGCGCTCGACGGCGCCGCCTATCGCGTGCCGGCCGACCGAAGCGGCCTGCGCATGAACGACCGCCTGGTCGCGGGCATCGTCAACCTGCCGACCGACATTCCCGCGGAAGCGGCGCCCCGCGTCGTCTCCGCGCTCCGCGAGAGCCTCGCCGCCCCGACCGCCTGACCCTTCCATTGGAGGAACCCATGAACCTGTGCACCGAACCGGAGCTCGCCGAGAAGCTCGTCCCCGTCGTCCTCGGCGGCGACATCCTCGCGTATTCCTACGCGCGCTGCTTCCATGAGGCCTACGGGATCCGGACCATGGTCGTCTCCGGCGTCGACGTCAAGTTCACGTCGTCGAGCCGCTTTACCGACTACCGCGTTGAGCCGGCGATGGGGGAGGGCGACGAGGCCATTGCCGATATGCTGCGCAAGCTCGGAGCCGAGCTCTGCGCGCAGGGCAAGACGGCGGTCCTTCTCGGCAGCGCCGACTGGCACGTGCGCACGATCTCCAAGCACAAAGACGAGCTCGCGCAGTGGTTCGTCGTCCCCTACAACGACTTCGCCCTTCTCGACGAGATCACGCAGAAGGGGCGCTTCTACGCCATCTGCGAGGAGCTCGGGATGGCGTACCCGGCGACGAGGCTCTTCGACTGCTCGGACACCTCCGCAGACCTCGACGTCGAGGGCTTCACCTTCCCGCTCATCGCCAAGCCGTCCAATTCCGCGCGCTACGACACGATGGCGTTCGCCGGCAAGGAGAAGATCTACACGGCCGAGGACGCCCAGGACTTGCGGCGCATCTTCATGCTGCTGCACAACGCCGGCTATGAAAAGGAGCTGGTCGTGCAGGACTTCATCCCCGGGGACGACGACGCCATCCGCTCGCTCACAACGTATTCCGTCGAGGGCGGCCGCGTCGCCGCGGTGTCGGGCGGCCAGGTGATCTTGCAGGACCACTCGCCCGCGCGCATCGGCAACCCGTCCTGCATCCTGCTTGAGCGCTCCGAGCAGCTCATCGAGGACGCGAAGCGCTTCTGCGAGCACGTTGGCTACCGCGGCTTCGCGAACTTCGACGCCAAGTACGACGCGCGCGACGGTAAGTACAAGTTCTTCGAGGTGAACGTGCGCCCCGGGGCGAACACCTGGTATATGGCCCTGGGCGGCGTGAACTACGCGAAGCTCATCGTCGACGACTTCGTGCTCTGCCGCGACCTCGGTTATGCCGAGGCCTACGAGGAGGGGCTCTACAGCCTCGTCCCGCAGGGGGTGGTGCGCGACTTCGTGCCCGATGCCCAGGTGCGCGAGCGCGCCCTCGCGCTGTTCCGCGCCGGCAAGGCCGCCTCGCCGCTCGATTACGCGCCGGATACCCTACAGCACAAGTTCTGGTCATGGCTGCGTGCCGCGCGCCAGTACAAGAAGTACGACCTTTACCTCGGTCGTGCCGCGGACCGCCGCTAGGGGTCCGGCGCAGGAGGGCTTCTTGCGATAGAGGCGCCCCCGGCGACCATTAGTGAGTCACCGGGGGCGCGCTTTTGTGACGCGAAAGCGCCCCGTGACGCCCACGTCGCCCGCGCCGTTTGCGGCCTGCCGTGCGGTGTCGGCCCTACGAGCGGTCACGGAGCTTCTTGGCCGTCTGGAGCGCTTTGTAGAAGGTCTTGCGTATGGGCAGGTCGCGGTCGGGCGCCACGTCGACGACGCCGTTCTTGGCGAACTTGGTCTTGAACTCGTTCAGGCCCATGAGCTCGGGCGCGAAGTCGCTGCCGATGCCCATCATGTCGTAGTCCGCGCAGCCCTTGTTCTGGAAGAGGTCGACGCACTCGAAGAGCACGAGCTTGTCGGTCACGTGCTGGCGCATGCTCTCGGAGCGGGAGGCCCCGTAGTAGCGCACGGCGCGCGTGCCCGAGATGGTGACGATGGACCACGTGACCACGCGGCCGTCGATGCGCCCGGCGTACACGCGGCAGTGCTCGGGCCCGAGGATGCGGATCATGTCCTCGTAGTCGGAGCAGGGGGCAGGGACGAAGTCGTCGCGCTTGCCGGTCTCGACCATGACGTCGTAGTACTCGGCGAAGGACAGGCATGCGAGCTCGGTCTCGTCCGCGCAGGTCGCCGGGCTCTCGCGCAGCGCCTTGCGCACGTCGCGCCGTCCGCGCGGCTTCATGCGGCCGAGGATGTCCTCCTCGGTGCCGCCCGCGAGGTCG
>CAZEHG010000052.1:0-10917 GCA_964512475.1 uncultured Atopobium sp. | reverse complement strand
CAACGCTCAAAGATCCTCGCCGATTTGAAGCGCTGTCTCATGCCGTGGCGGAAGCCCGAAACCTGAGGCCTCGACCCAAGACATCCAAGGAGCTTGAGGCGTCGGCCTCGCTGCGAGACAAGGTTCTGGTGGACTGGTCAGGGCTTGTGGATCTGGAATAACGGACCAACTACAACATCTCTGCGTCTTAAATTGGGACCTCTGAGTAGAGCTGCCAAAACCGTCAGTAAAACCGCAGGTCATCAGTCCCAGCAAGCGCGAGCTACTCCCATAGTTCAAATTTAGACGCAGAGATGTTGAGCCCCGCCGGCGCTTCCCGTCTTAAACGCACAAAAAAGCCCGGCAGCCGTGAGGCTGCCGGGCCTGTTCGCGTATCGCGGGGGGCGAGAGCGAGATTTACGCCCCGTGCGCGTAGTCCACGGCGCCGCGGCGGGCGGTCGCCTGCTCCCAGTCGCGCGTGCCCTCGAAGACGTCCTGCTTGTACGGGTTGCGCCCAAGCTTCTTCGCGCGGTAACCGATGTAGATGATGGCGGCCACGTTGGCGATGAGCGCCAGGACGGAGACGACCAGCGCCGCGTTCGGGTCGAGGTTGGAGTGCGTCACGAAGATGGACTCCTCCTGGAAGTACGGGAACACCTGCGCGAACATGCACCAAATGGCCAGCGTGAAGGCGCGGTTCTGGATCCAGCCGCCCTTGTTCCAGAAGAAGTTGGCCACGGTCGGGGCGAGCAGCAGCGCGAAGCCGCAGTACCACGAGTGCGTCGGCAGGCAGTTGTATGTGTAGCAGAAGTTCCAGATGTCATAGGCCACAATGTAGACCCAGGTCATGTCCGGCCAGAGCATATCGGACTTGTCGTCGGAGGCATAGACACTCCACCAACCGGTCATGCAGAAGATGTTGATGAGGCCGGCGATGCCGTTGAACACGTTGTTCCAGCCGGCGAGCTGCGTAGCGCCCTCGGAGGTCACCCACGTGGACTCGCCCAGCACGAGGAAGTGATAGGCGCTCTCGAAGTCGGAGCACACGGCGATCAGGATGTTGATGGCCACGATCAGGAACGGGTAAGCGCGGAACCAGCGCGCCTTGCCGATCTTGCCCCACTGGTACTTGATGGCGATGAAGCCCCAGCAGCCGGCCAACGCCGCGTACACCTTGGCGTAGTGGAACCAGCTGTTCTGGTAGATGTGCGTGGGGTTGCTGAGCGCCCACTCGGCGCCCGACGAGACGCCGAGAGCGATGGCCGCGCAGTAGATGGTCATGGCAAGAGGAGCCGCGCCGAAGATGATAAGCGCGCCGACCTTAGTGCGGCGCCCAATCTCGTTGGCCACAATCAGGCCGACGAAGACCATTGCCCAGCCGAGCCAGTGGATGAGGGTATCGGACCCCCAAATGTCGAACAGCATGCCTAACCTTCCTTTCCTTACGGCGGCCGCGGCCCTTGCGCCGTCGTCCGCCTAATGATTGTCCCTCTTCGAAGCCCCGGCGCGGAGCGCCCACGCGGTGTCTACAGGTCAAGATGGAGCGTGTCGGCGATCAACGCGGCGATGACGTCGTCAGGCGCGTCGGGATGCTGTCGCAGATACCCGATGAGCCCGAAGACGAGGAGGTAGAAGCTCTCATAGACGTGGGAGATCTCGATCTTGTGGTAGCGAACGTAGTCCTCGGCCGTGGTTTCGGTCAGGTACCGCGCGATCGCTTCGGCCGAGCTCTGGAGAAAGCGCAGGTAAAGCGATGCGTTCTCGTCCTTGAGCAGGAGCTGGCGGAACGCGTCGCGCCCGAACAGCTCCCGACGGAGGAGCGCCACGCAGTCGCGAAGGGCACCGGCGACGTCGAGCCTTGTGCGGCCCTCGTTCCAAGAGCAAACCGCGCCCGTGAACCCCTCGACGTAACGGTCAAGGATAGCGTCGGTGACCTCTTCTTTGCACTCAAAATAGTGATAGAAGAGGCTCCGTGTGATGCCGGCCCGCTCGGCGATGTCCTTGACCGACGTGCGGTCGATACCTTTCTGCTCATAC
Source organism: uncultured Atopobium sp. (assembly GCA_964512475.1). Lineage (GTDB taxonomy): Bacteria > Actinomycetota > Coriobacteriia > Coriobacteriales > Atopobiaceae > Paratractidigestivibacter. The sequence continues at coordinate 8,901 of CAZEHG010000052.1, read as the reverse complement.
AGCTCGAGCGCTGCGCAGACGATCTGCTCCCGGCGCATCGAGGCGACGGACGAGTCCTCCATTATGACCTCTCTCCAGCTCACAGCGTTGACACAGCGTCAATTCTAGATATGGAGGGATTATGGCGCAACCCCGACGCCGCGAACGGCTCCTGTTCCAAATAGCTGAGCCGGCAACCTATTGCCAACTGAAGCAGCTGACGAGAGGTTGCCGGCTCGGCGCCCGGGAGCAGGCTGACGCAGGCTGGTCGCTCGGAACGCCCTAGATACGGTCGACGAGCTCCTCGATCGGTTTGGAGGCGAGATGGCCCGGCGCGGGCGCATAGTCGGGCGACGGATAGCCGAGCGGGAACATGGCGATAAGGTCATACCCCGCCATCTGCGGGAAGGCCTCCTGCAGCGACGGCGCGTCGAAGCAGGCGACCCACGTGGTACCGAGCCCCAGGTCATGCGCCGCCATCATGATGTGAGTGCCTACGATGCTCGCGTCCACGTCGGCAAAGTTCGCGCCGTCGAACTTGCGCGTCCACGCCTGCTCGCGCGCGGCGCCGAGCACGATGACCGTCTTTGCGCCGAAGCCGAAGCGCGTGGTGGCGTTGAGCTTCTCGAGCGCGACGGGGTCCGTGACCACCCAAGCGTGCCACGGCTGCTTATTCACCGCGGTCGGGGCGACGCGCGCGGCCTCTAGCAGGGCGTCGACCTTCTCGGCCTCGACAGGCTGATCGGTGAAGGCGCGGCACGAGTAACGCTCGTGCGCGAGGGTAAGGAAATCGGTCACGACGGGCCGCCTTTCTTCCGAGGAAACGACTGCTGACGGGCCGAGTATACCGCCGCGCTAGAATAGAGGGCCGCAAACGAATCCGCCCCACCCGCGAACGCAAGGGACCCCATGGCAGACGCAGCAAGCAACCCAGCACAGACCCCCTACGCCGACGAAGGTCGGCTCGTCGACGACGGCCCGAACGGCCACGGCTCGCTCGGTCGCCTCATCCCCTGGCCCGACGCCGACACCTACCCAAACATCCCGGCCGACGAGGCGCTCGAGCTCTTCCTCGGCTGGGTCGAGTCGCGCGGCATCGAGTTGTGGCCCCATCAGGAAGAGGCCCTTCTCGACCTCGCGGCCGGCGACCACCTGATCCTGGGCACGCCCACCGGCTCCGGCAAGTCGATGGTCGCCCTCGGCCTCGCCTTCATGGGCGTGTGCACCGACCGCCGCGCCTACTACACCGCGCCCATCAAGGCCCTGGTCAGCGAGAAGTTCTTCGACTTCGTTGAGCTCTTCGGCAAGGAGAACGTCGGCATGATCACCGGCGACGCCTCCATCAACGCCGAGGCGCCCATCATCTGCTGCACCGCCGAAATCCTAGCCAACCAGGCGCTTCGCGAGGGAGACGACTGCGACGTGGGCTGCGTGGCCATGGACGAGTTCCACTTCTACGCCGACCACGACCGCGGCTGGGCCTGGCAGGTCCCGCTGCTCACCCTCCCCCACACGCAGTTCCTGCTGATGAGCGCCACCCTCGGCGACACGGCGGGCATCGAGAAGACCCTGGCCGACCACACCGACCGCCCGGTCGACGTGCTGGCCGACGCCCCGCGCCCGGTCCCGCTCTCGTACGAGTTCGTGGACACGGCGCTCGAGGGCACGGTCGAACTTGCCCTGCGCGCGGGCGACGCGCCGCTCTACATCGTGCACTTCTCGCAGGACGCGGCGCTCAAGTCGGCGCAGTCGCTCGCAAGCTACGGCGTCTCAACCAAGGAGCAGCGCGAGGCCGTCAAGGCCGCCATCAAGGGCACGCGCTTCACCACCACGTTCGGCAAGACGCTCCAGCGCCTGCTCGGCTGCGGCGTCGGCGTGCACCACGCGGGCATGCTGCCGCGCTACCGCCTGCTCGTCGAGAAGCTCGCCCAGCAGGGGCTTCTTCCCGTCATCTGCGGCACGGACACGCTGGGCGTGGGCATCAACGTGCCCATCCACACCGTCGTGCTCACGGCGCTCTCCAAGTTCGACGGCCGGCGCATGCGTCACCTCAACGCGCGCGAGTTCCACCAGATCGTGGGCCGAGCAGGTCGTTCGGGATTCGATACCGAGGGCCGTGTCATCGCCGAGGCCACGGAGTTCGACATCGAGAACGCCCGCGCGCTGCGCAAGGCCGGCGGCGACCCCAAGAAGGCCAAGCAGAAGAGCCGCGCGAAGAAGCCGCCCGAGGGCTACGTGGGCTGGTCCAAGCAGACGTTCGAGAAGCTCGAGGTGAGCGTGCCCGAACCGCTGCGCCCGCGCATGAAGGTTTCGCATTCTATGGTCCTTGCAGAGGTTGAGCAGGGCGGCGATGCCATGGCGCGCGTGCACAAGCTTGTGGACGACTCGGCTCAGCCGGACGCGGAGAAGGTCGCGCTGCACCAGCGCGCCGACGAGATCATCGCCACCCTCATGGACGCCGGCGTGGTCACGCGCGAGGAGGAGACGGACGAGGACGGCCAGACGCGCGTGGTCTTCTCCACGACGGTCGACCTGCCCGACGACTTCGCGCTCGACCAGCCCCTCTCGCCCTTCTTGCTCGCGGCGCTGGAGCTGCTCGACCCCGAGTCCGAGACGTACGCGCTCGACGTCATCTCCATGGCGGAGGCTACGCTCGAGGACCCCGGCCAGATCCTGCGCGCCCAGCAGCGCGCCGCCCGCGACCGCGCGATGTCCGAGATGAAGGCCGACGGCATCGACTACGACAAGCGCATCGAGCGTCTGCAGGAGGTCACGTGGCCCAAGCCCCTCGAGGAGCTTCTCGAGCCGGCCTTCGCCGAGTACTGCGAGAAGGTGCCGTGGGCGCGCGACTTCGCGCTTTCCCCCAAGTCCGTGCTGCGCGACATGGTGGAGACGGCGAGCGACTTCAAGGAATACGTGGGCCGCTACAACATTGCCCGCTCCGAGGGCACGCTGCTGCGCTATCTCTCCGAGGCGTACCGCTCGCTCGACCGCACCGTCCCCATGGACAAGCGCGACGAGCGGCTGGAGGATATCATCAGCTGGCTCGGCCTCGTGGTTCGCAGCGTGGACTCGTCGCTCGTGGACGAATGGAGCGCCGCGGGCAGCTCCGACGGCGTCGATGTGGCGCCGCCCGAGGAGAAGGACGTCGTGGTGCGCGACCGCCGCGCGCTCACGCTGCTCGTGCGCAACGCCCTGTTTGCCCGCGTGCGCCTGGCGGCCTTCGGCTCCACCGAGGAGCTCGGGCGCCTCGACGGAGACTGGGGATATCGCAAGCCGGTGTGGGAGCAGGCGCTCGCGCGCTTCCACGACGAGCACGAGGAGATCGTGCTGGACGGCGACGCGAGGTCCGCGGCCTACTACGAGATCGACGAGTCCGACGAGAAGCGCGCCCGCGAGGACGGCGGCCACGTTTGGCACGTTCACCAGGTGTTTCGCGACTCCGACGACGACCGCGACTTCGGCATCTGGGCCGACGTCGACCTCGACGCCACCCAGGAGGAGGGCGCCGTGGTGTTCAGCAAGTACCGCGTGGGATTCGTGGACGACTAGGCCGCCGTGCGGGGCGCGCCGCCTCAGGCGATTACTGAGCGGCGCCGCTGCGGGGCGCGCCGCAGCGGCGCCGCGCGACCACCCGCCAGGCGGCAAAGACGGCGATGCTGGCCGCGGTGACCGCGCAGCCGGCCGCGAAGCCCGGGGTCTCGTACGTGAACTCGACCACATGCTCGCCCGCCGTCAGGTCGACGCCGCAGAGGCCGTCGTACAGCGCGCGAAGCTCGGCCTTCTCGCCGTCCACGGTCACGGTCCAGCCCGAATCGTACGGGATCGCGGAGCAGAGCGTCTCGTCCTCGTCAGCCGAGAAGCTCAGGCGCACGTGTCCGTCTTCATAGGTCTCCACCTGCGCCGCGTCGTCGTCCACAAGGCCGCGCAGGCGTTTGAGCTCGCCTGTGTTCAGCGTGCGGGCCTGGATCAGGTCCTCGGAGGACGAGGCCGCGAGCGCACGCCTGGCTTGGTCGGGGCTGTAGATCTCGGCAAGGTCGAGGGTCACGGACAGCTCCTGGCCGGCGGAATATTCCCCCAGGTAAATAACACCGTTATTGAAGTTGAACCCGACCGAGGACACGCAGACGCCGTCCACGCTCACCGCGAACGAGTACCTGAGGGCGCTCATCATCGGCACAAAGAGGTAGAGCGGGCCGTCCTCGGACACGGTAACGGTCCAGGCCCGCGAGGTCTCGGTGGCCGCGCCCTCGTCCTCGACCGCGAGCGTCTCGGCGTAAAGGCCGCTCGCGTCGGAGCCCGTCATGTCGGCCCACATGGCCTCCTGGTTGACAAAGGGGTCGCGCGGCGGGGACGAGCCTTTCCATTGGTCGTTCAGGTCCTTCTGGAAATCGAAGTCGCTCACGCCGGACGGCCAGGCAATGTCGCCCGCACCGGACCGAATCCCGTAGGCGCTCGGCAGCGCGACCTCGCTCCTCCATACCCCGTAGCCGTCCACAGGCAGCTCAGCGGCCATATCCAGGCGCTCGGCGAGGGGGACGTCCGTCTGCGAGACCAGGTAATCGGCGCCCAGGAGCGCATCGGTGGCCGGCATCGCGGCGCGGTAGTAGTAGCCGAAGATCTCGTTCGCACTGCTGTACCCCAGGCTCGCGAGCATCCCGGTGTACTTGCCGTTTAGGGTAGAGGTGTACTCCTGCAGGCTCGACACCCCCAGGAGCAAGCCCTCGGTGGTGGTCGGGGCGTTTCTTCCCTGGCCGACGGCGGTGAGGCCGTCGATGGCCACGCGGACATCCTGCTGCTCGCCGTCGCGCGGGAGCTCGTCGCAGACCGCGCGCATCTGGCTCGTGTAGAGACCCCAGTAATCGACGCTGCGCGAATAGTGGCCGAAAGCCCGCCAGGCGTTCACGCCCAGGGCGGCCGCGCTGAGCACGCAGGCGCAGCCCAAGGCCGACCGCGCGCGGACTCGGCGCTCCTCACCCGCGAGCCACACGAGCACCGCGCAGGCGACGAGCATCGCCATATCGGCCGCAAAAAGCCAGCTCTCCGTGATCCACTCGTGCTTGAGCACCCGGTAGGCCAGCTGGGCGCCGCCCACAAGCACGGTCAGGCCGCCGGCGGACGCCGCGCAGATGCGCGCACGGGCCGCGCCGCGGACGCCGTCGAGCGCCTCCCAGCCCCTCGCCGCAACGACCACGAGCACGAAGGAAATCACGTACGCGTAGCGGAAGTAGTACGAGGTCACGTGCTTGAAGCTCGACCACATGATGTCGAGCGGCCAGACGCACATGCAGACGACCATGAAGGCGAGCAGCCCGCCGTTGAGCAGGCGCGCACGGCGAGAGGCGCCGGGGTTCGCCAAAAACGCGCCCGCGAGCACGAGCGTGAGCTCACCCGTGTAGAGCGCGGGCGTGACGGCCCAGTCGCTCGACGGAGTCACGCCCAGCGCGAAGCCCGCGACGGCTTTGATCGGGTTGCACGACATCCGCGCCTGCAGCACGTCGGACAGAAGCGACCCGCTCTCCGGCGAGTTCAAGAGCCCGATGATCGCCGGCAGGAAAAGGACCATGCTCGCCCCGAGCGCGAGCACCATCGTGGCACCGTAGCGCAGCCCTTGGCGCACGTGGCGGCGCCCCCGCGCCTGCTCGAGCCAGCAAACAAAGAAGTAGAACACCGAGAAGAGGCAGTCCATGTAGCCGGAATACCAGTTGAAGAGCACCGCACCCGCCACGGAAAGGAAGAGCGTCCGACAGCGCCCCTGCGCTACCGCGCGCCACGTGCCCAGCGCCACGAGCGGCAGCATGATGAGGCCGTCGAGCCACATGATGTTGCTGCACTGCGCCGCGCTCCAGCCGCAGAGGGCATACGCCACGGACATGATCACGTGAACGACGCCCGCCCGGTGCCTCTTGCGAAGAAACGAATAGCAGGTCAAGGCAGCCGTCGAGAGCTTAGCCAGCGTAAGCCAGCTCATAAGCTGCGGCGCATGCCCGGCGTCGAAGAACCATGCGAGCAGGTTGAACGGGCTCGCCAGGTAGTAGGCGAAGGTGGCTGCCATCCCCTCCCCCATGCCCGCGGAGAAGGAGTAGAAGAGCGACCCCTCGCCATGCATCACGTCGGAGAGCCAGCCGAAGAGGCCGACGTACTGGATATCCATATCCCAGATGGCCACGGAGAGGTCGCCGAAGGGGTAGATGCCGCGCGCCGCAAACGCCGCGCAGAGTATCGCGAGGGCGAGCAGCGGCGCGGCGAGGTACTCGTAGCCGCGGCGCCCGATAAGCCAGTCGGTTGCCTTCTTCATGCTAGGCCACGACCTCCGCGCCCTCGGCGCGGGCAATGGCAAGAATCGCGTCGGATTGCAGCGCGTCGTGCTCCACGTCGCGCCCCTCCCCGCAGCTGAACTCGACGAACCCGGGCAGCGCCGGATTCAGGCAATGCTCCGGCGCATCAACGCGGCCGGGATGGAAGAGCAGCTCAAGGGCCATGCCGCGCATCTCGGCGACCTCGCGCAGGTGCGGATAGACGGCCGCCACGCGCTTCTCGTCCATGTGGCCCGAGAAGGAAAGGCCGCAGAAGACGGCGGACTTCACCGCATAGGCGCCGAGACCCGCGGCCTCGAACGCGCGGCGGTCGCGGCGCCACAGGTAGTTGAGCAGGCCGCGCTTGACGCGGTTGACGGGCTCGATGGTGCCCGCCACGCCCGCTGCGGAAAACGGGGCCGCCGGCTCGGCAGGAATCCGCAGGTATTCAAGAGCGTACTCAGGCCGCTTGGCCACGGCAAGAACCCCGCGGAAGACCGCCGGGATGAGGTGCGTGTGCTGGTGGCCGTCGAGCCGCAGCGCGCCCGCGAGCTCCGGGAAGCGCCCAACCGCGCGCCCGACCTGCGCCGCGGCCTCTATCTCCACCTGGCGGGCGAGCTCCGCGCCGCGCAGCGCCGAGGCGACAAGAAGCCCGCCGTAGCCGAGGCGGAACATGCCGCGCTCGTCGACGAGCATCGGCACCTGCGCCGGGTCGGCCACGCACTGTCCCTCTACGAAGTTGAGATGCACGCCGACGCGAAGCCCGGCGGGGCGCGCGTCGAGCAGCGCCGCGCACTCCTCGAAATGCGGCGAGTTCGTCAAGATGGAGATCGAGTTCAGCGCGCCGCGCCCTCCCGGCACGCCCGAGCAGCACTCGAGGATCCTCTTCGATTGCCCCGGCGTGATGCCGAAGTCATCCGCATGGAATATCGCAGCCATTCAGCTTGGTCCCCTCGTTATGCGCTTCATGTGGCCCCCTGCCTAAACCGTTAGTATAGAGGTCGCGCCGCAACCGAACCTCAATCAACACACGTCGGCCGCAAGCCGGCGGCGAGCGCACATTCCTTGGAGGAAGCTTGGACCTTTCGGTGATCATCCCCTGCTACAACGAGCAGGAGTGCCTCCCTTTGCTGTTCGACCGGGTGACCGCCGTCTTCGGAGCGGCCGGCCTCGACTATGAGCTCGTCTTCGTCGACGACGGGTCGAAGGACCGCACCTGGCCGCTTATCGAGGAGTTCTGCGCCTCCGAGCGCGCGCCGCATGTGCGCGCCATCGACTTCTCGCGCAACTTCGGCAAGGAGCCGGCGCTTCTTGCCGGCCTCGAGCACGCGAGCGGCGATGCCGTGGGCATCATGGACGCCGATCTGCAGCAGGAACCCGAGACGCTCCTGGCCATGTACCGTGAGCTCCTCGCCCACCCCGAGGCCGACTGCGTGGCCGCCTTCCAGAGCACGCGCCACGAGGGCAAGCTCCAGGCAGCGCTCAAGGGGCAGTTCTACCGCACGTTCAAGGCGGCGGCCGACGGCTGCGGCGACATGATACCGGGCGCGTCGGACTTCCGCGTGTTCCGCCGCGACGTCGCCGAGGCGCTTCTCTCCATGCCGGAGTACTTCCGCTTCAGCAAGGGGCTCTTCGCCTGGGTCGGCTTCGAGACAATCCCCTTCGCCTACGAGCCCGCCGAGCGCGCCGGCGGCACAAGTAAGTGGTCGCTGCGCAAGCTCATGGCCTACGCGCTCGACGGCATCTTCGCGTTCTCGACCGTGCCGCTCAAGCTCGCCACCATCGTGGGAGGCATCTCGTCGCTCGCGGCCGTCGTGTACTTCTTCGTCGTCCTGTGGGACACGTTCGGCCGTCACAACACGCCGCACGGTTACCCGACGGTCGTCTGCCTGCTGCTGCTGTTCGGCGGGCTGCTGCTGCTCACGCTGGGCATCATCGGCGAGTACCTGGCGCGCATCTACCTGGAGGGCAAGCACCGGCCCGTCTATATCGCCCGCCGCACCCTGAGCGCCGAGGGCGGGGAGCTCCGGCGCGGCGGGTTCGAGCGCAACCGGCCCAACTTCGGGCACCAGGCGCGCTAGCGCCGGGACCGCGCTAGGGCCGCGCCGGGGCCGATAAGCGCGCAGAACCGACGCCGCCAAGGCGATTGCCTGCGTTTTGAGTCAAATCACGGCCGATTTCTGACTCAAAACGCAGGCAATTCGGACGCGGGACACCGATCTGGCGGAAAACCGACGCGCAAACAACGACGCCTGGCCCCTCCTCAAGGCGCGCGCCGAAATGTCGTAGGATAGATAACTCGATATTTCTCGCGAACGGCAGGAGAAGCAGCATGTCCGAGCAGCTCGACCAGAACATCGACCAGCACGATGACCCCATCTTCCAGCAGGAGCAGGAGCACCTGAGCAAGCTCTACGTCAAGCTCCTGCAGATGCGCGACGCCATCGGCGAGGACCTCGAGACCAACCACGCCGGCGCGCGTCAGGACCTTCTCGACATGTCCGAGGAGGTACGCCTCGACTTCGGCGGCGCCGACGAGACGATCGAGACCCTCGCCGCCATCGAGACGCTCAACTCCGTCATCGACGCCTACAACCAGTACCACGACTTCAACGTGGACAAGCTC
>CAZEHG010000051.1:0-11068 GCA_964512475.1 uncultured Atopobium sp. | reverse complement strand
CGACGTCATTGCCGTGGGCACGCCCACCTGGTGGTACACGATGGCGCCCGCGGTCAAGACGTTCTTCTCGACGACGGACCTTACCGGCAAGACCGTGGTACCGTTCATGACCAACGGCGGGTGGCCCGGATCGGTCATCGACGACATGCGCGAGGCCGCGGCAGGCGCCGTGGCCGGCCCAGCGATGGAGGTCCAGTTTGACTCCACTGGCGGCGACCGCCAAGAGACTCCGCAAACCAGCGTCGACGCCTGGATCAACGAAGTTCGCGCGCTTCTCGGCTAGACGGCAGATGCAGGCGACGTTCGCAACACGCCCGCCATGGCCCAGGCCTTCGACCTCGGCGCGTCCATCCGCTAGCCCCCCGCAAAACAACAATAAAGACAGGGAGACCCCCATGGAATACATCACCCTCAACAACGGCGTGAAGATGCCCGTGCTCGGCCTCGGCACCTACCTGCTCAACTCCGACGACGCGCACAAGCGCTTTGCCGCCTGGGTGCCCGATGTCGACGGCCAGAAGTAAGCCGCGACGCAGGCGCATTGCAACCCAGGGACCCATACAGCCCAGGGCACCCTGCCACCAAAGACGCCCTGTAACCAATAACCTAAGGAGACACCATGCCCAAGACCCTCGTCGCGTACTTCTCCCGCGCCGGCCAGAACTACGTGTCCGGCTCCATCAAAAACCTCGCCCGCGGCAACGGGGCTGTGCTCGCCGACTTCGCCGCCGAGTCCACCGGCGGCGACCTCTTCGAGATACGAGCCGTCCACGAATACCCGGCCGACTACCACGAGTGCACCGACGTAGCGGCTGCCGAGAAGCGCGACGGCGCCCGGCCCGAGCTCGCCTCCGACCTCGATCCCACGCCCTACGACCAGGTCGTTCTCATCTATCCCAACTGGTGGGGCACCATGCCGATGCCCGTCTACACCTGGCTCGAGGCCCACGACTTCACCGACAAGACCATCCGCCCGCTCTGCACCCATGAGGGCAGCGGCCTCTCCGGCACCGAGCGCGACGTCGCGTCCGCCTGCCCGGGCGCGAATGTGGCCGGTGGGCTTGCCGTCAAAGGCTCCGACGCCCCGGGTGCGAAGAAGGCCGTCCGCGATTGGCTCGCCAGCGCGTAACCCGCCTGGGCTCTGGCCGCCCGCCCTTCTCGCCCTCCGCCAAGCCGGGCGCCCCGAGGCCGCACTCTCCCCTCGAGGCGCCTACCCTTCTCTCCCCCTCCGAAAGAGCCCACGCCGCACCGCTACAATACTGGTGCACAGCCCTCTTTCGGAAGGACCCCCATGCTCGTAACCGGCATGATTACGCTCGCCTTCGGCCTGGTTCTTGGCATCGTCGCCGCAGCCATGTCAAGACGCAACCCCAACCGCATCCTCAACGGATTCGTGCTGGAGACCTCGATCCTCGCCATCATCGACGGCATCATATTCCTTATGTGGAGCCCTGACGGAGCCCCGGAGATATTCCTCGCGATCGTCGCCGTCCTCTACTACGTACTGATAGCGCTCTACGTGATCATCGGCATTGCGCTGCTGGTCAACGGGGTCATCACCGTCAGGCGAGAAGGCGCCTCGCTCACCCATGCGCTCCCCTTTGCCTGGGGCGCCGCGCTCGTCTTCATCGGGTACTGGTTCCTCCTCGGCCCAGGGTACGGCCTCCAGATGGTCAGCGAGCTCACCGCGAAGGTCCTCGAGTTCGTCAGCATGTTCATGGCCTACATCCCGTTCGCGCTCTTGGGTGCCTGGATCTCGAATGAGATTTGCTGCAAATCTGGCAAGAAGCCCGAGCAAGAGTACGTCATCGCGCTCGGGTGCGGCATCCGCAGGGACGGTACCGTGACGCCGCTCTTGCAGTCCCGCCTCGACGCCGCGATCAAGGCGTACGAGGAAGGCGGCCGCCGGGCAAAGATCATCGTCTCGGGCGGGCAAGGCCCAGACGAGGTCGTTCCCGAGGCCAGCGCCATGGCAGACTACCTGCTCTCCCAAGGCATCCCCGGCTCTGACGTGCTGCTCGAGAGCCAGTCGACCACGACCGAGGAGAACCTCCGCTTCTCCCGCGCCATCATCGACGCGCGCGGGGGCGCCGCGCACTGCACCATCGCCACAAGCGACTACCACTGCCTTCGCGCCGCGATGTTCGCGCGGCGGCTGGGCATCAACGCGAGCTGCGTCGGCGGGCACACCGCGTCGTTCTTCTATCCCGCCGCTTTCTTCCGCGAGTACATCGCCTTGATCATGCGCAACCGATACGCCGTGCTCGTGTTCTTCGCGCTCACGCTCGGGCGCTATTGGCTTCAGGCAACCGGCATCATGCCTGCAACCTTCTTCTGATCAGGCATCGGCCCCCAGAAAACGACGCCGCCGACGGGAAACCGCTCCGAGCGCCCCGAAACCGCGCTCGCAAGACCCGGCCGCGCAACGGCTCGCGCCGCAACCCCACGCTGCCCGCTCACCCCGCCAGGCGCCCCGCCCCAAAGACCTCCCCCACCGCGGCCTCATACGCATCCACCCGGCGCGCCTTGCGCACAGCGCGCACGACCGCGACAGGGTCCGCGAACGACCCCTTGGCGTAGGACCACCACTCCTTCATGCGCATGACCGCGTTGCCGCCCATCTGCTCCCGATACGTCGCAAAGAGCTCGTCATGAAAACGCCGCAGCTCAGGCATGGTAAGAGCCGGACCGCCTTCAATCATGCGCGCAAGCGCGGGGTTGGTCAGCAGACCGCGGCCCAACATCACGTGGCGCGTGCCCGGAAACCCCCGCACGAGCTCTTCGAAATCACCGACCGTGTTCACGTCGCCGTTGTACGCCACCGGGAAAGAAGCCCGTTCCAGCGTCACGCCGTACGCCTCCCGACGCGCGAACCCCTGGTACCCGTCTTTCTGGACCCGGGGATGCACGATCAGCTCCGCCAGCGGGCAGCGGCAGTACACCGCGAGGATCCGCTCGTACTCTTCGTCACGCTCGATACCGAGCCGCGTTTTGACCGAGACCGGCAAAGGGGACCGGGCGCACACGTCCTGCAGGAACGCCTCGAGCCCATCCGGGTCGCGCAGAAGCCCGGCGCCCTTCCCCCGCGAGACGACGGTCCCCGCCGGGCACCCCAGGTTCAGGTTGACCTCCGCGTACCCCATCTGCTCCAACAGCCTGGCCGCCCAGACGAACTCGTCGGCATCCTTCGTTAACAGCTGCGGCACGACGTCAAGCCCCTCGTTGAGCGCCGGGTCGAGCTCACGGCGATAGCGCCCACCGAAATCGGAGCCGACCCGCGGCGGGCATACAAAAGGCGTGTAATAGCGGCCGAGCGCGCCGAAGCACGCGGCATGGACCCGCCGGAACACAGGTCCCGTGATCCCCTCCATCGGAGCAAGCGAAAGGATCATCGGTCCCCTCCCGTTCCCAGTCAACGCCGCACGCCCAACGCCGCGCAGCCAACACCGCCCACGGCGCAAATACCCCCGCTCCGACAGCCTACCAAAGCTCAGCCCTAAGGCCACCCAAAAAGAAGCCCGGCGCTACTTGAAGTGCTTCCCGCCGCGGCGGCGCGAATACATTGACCGCCGGATCGACTGATTCGCCTTATGCGCCTTATGCTGCTTATACGCCTTCACGTCCGCTCGCCCGCCCGTTCCATATACCTGGCGTGCATACGCCTGGACGTCGCCGTTCGCGGGGTAAGAAGCGCCCGGCACCTGCCCCCCGACGCGGCCACCCGCACGTTCACCCCCATGTGAGTACCCCCGCGCGTCGAGCATCCCCACCGCCTGGCCAGGCCGGGCATCGACCGACCCCACCGGCCCGAGCAAACGCCCATCCGCGGGCCGTCGCCGTCCCTTGCCCGCGGCGCCACCCTTCGAATGGCCACGCCGCTTCGAGCGCCGCCGCAAGGCGAGCCCGAGCACGATCCCGAGCGCCACAGCCACGCCCAGCAGGGTAAAAGGCAACAGCGCCCTGCTCGGCGTCGGCGTCGTGCTGATGTTCTGGTCGTCGCCGTCGGTCCACTCCGCCGGCAGCTCGCACCTCTCGCCATGCACGAGCAGGCGATGCGTGTTGATGCCGTACGGCGTGCACGTCACGAGCGTCACAAGGTCCTTGCCGTCCTGGACCGAGAGGCTCTCGGTCTCGTCGGGCAGGACCGTCTCGATGGACGTGACCCGGTATGCGTGGTCCTCCCCCAGGACCTGCACCACAAAGTAGTCGCCGACCTCGAGCTGGTCGAGGTCGTCGAATATCCGTACGGACGGAAGGCCGCTATGCCCCGCCAGCACCGCATGGGAAGAAGCGCCTCCCATCGGCAGCGACGTCGTCTCCATGTGGCCGACGCCCTTTTGCAGCACGTCGTCTTCGGTGGTGTGGTAGATGGGGATCTTCGCGTTGATCTTCGGGATCACGACCGTGCCCATGACGCCGTCGCCGGCCACGTTCATAAGCGAGGCGTACTCCTCGTTGTCGGCTCCGGCGTCGACCGCGTCGAAGGGGTCCGTGACCTGCACGCGCCCCTTCGACAGGCGGTCGTTGTAATCGAGGGCCTTCTGCCGCTCCGACTCAAGGTCGACCGTGCTCTCGCTCCCGCTGACGGCGGTCTCCTGCGTGACGACGACCTGCGCCTGGTACTGCTTCTCCAGGTAGTCGCTCACATAGGGATACGCGATCAGCGCGACACCAAAGATGATGCCGACGATCTCGAGAATGAGCCGGAGCCTTCTGTTCACGGCCAGCCTTTCTACGCGCAAAGCGCGGCCGGCCAAAGCCGACCGCGCCTGTTGTTCTTTGCAAAGAAGAACTACTGCGCGTTACTCGATGCGTTAGTTCTGCTTGCGGCCGCTGACGTGCATGGCAGCGACGCCGGCGACAGCGAGGACGCCGAGCAGGGTGATACCGAAGGTGCCGGCCTCACCGGTGGAGGGCAGCCAACCAGAGGTGCCCTTGGGATCCACGACGTCAACCGTCGTGTAAGTGTTCGAGTCGGCGGTCACCGAGACGGTCTGGTCGGCAACGGGCTTGTAGCCGGCGGGAGCGGAGGTCTCGGACAGGGTGTAGGTGCCGGTAGCAAGCGCAACATCGAAGGTGATGTTGCCATTAGCATCGGAAGTGCCGGTGGCAAGGACAGTGGTGCCGGACTTGAGCTGGAACACGGCGCCCTGGAGCTTGTTGCCGTCCTCGTCCTTCTTGACGACCTTGACGCCGCCGTTGTTGACCTGTGCGGTGTCCTCGGTGGTCTTGGTGGAGTCATCGTAGCTGTTGGCCGAGAAGGTCAGGGTAGCGGTGTTGACGCGGCCGCCGGCGACGACGGTGGTGCCGGTGAGCGTGGCCGCGTAGGTGATGGTCACGGTCGAGCCGCCCTTTGTAGCAAGCTTGTCGGTAAGGTCGACGGTCATCTTCTGGCCATCAACAACGGGGGTCACGGCAACGCCGTCAACCTTGACGGTAGCGGCGTCGAGCTCAATGCCGGCAGGCAGCACATCGGTGACGGAGAAGGTGCGGTTCGCAGCGCCGTTGTACTGCGGGACGGTCACGGTGAGCTTGTAGTACACGGTGCCGTTGGTGGAAACGCCGTCGGTGGAGTCGGCATAAGTCGAGCCGTCAGCGGAGACCTGCTTCGCGATGGAGACGGGGGACTTCTTCAGGGCAACCGTCTCGGGGTCAGCGTAGGCCCAGGCGGAGCCGTCAACCTTAAGGTTCACCGGGATGAGGGTGTTCTGGTACACGACGGAAGCATCGTCGGCGTTGACGACCTTGGCGTAGTAGAGGCCAGCCTCAAGGCCGTCGAAGGTCAGGGAGCCGGCAGCCGTGGTGGTCTTGGTCGCAACGATGTCGTCGTCAGCAACGTTGGCAGCGATGGCGTTGGCGATAGTCTTCTTGCCAGCTTCGGTTGCGCCCTCGTAGTCGGCTACGGTGGTGGTGGCGTCAGGCGCGACATCCCAAGCCTTTTTGAGGGTGTTGTCGTCGTTGACGGTGGTGCTGGCGACCTTGTACAGGGTCACGGTGTCGCCCGCGTTGAGGCCGCTCACGGTAAGCGAGCTGGTGCCCTCCAGAGCGAAAGCGGCGCTCGGCACGAGTGCGACCGCAAGAAGCGCGGCGAACACGGCGGCAACGAGGCCCTTGAGCTTACGAGCCATTTCGTACTCCTTTCCTTTGCTGCTCCCGCAGCTTTTGATGCCTTGCAAATGTGAGCTATGTACTCCGCGACATTCGTATCGAATGCCTGCGAGGGTAGCTGTGATTAGGACAGACGCTTGACGAGGACGGTGACCACGCCTGCGATGACCGCCACGCCGGCGATATAGAGAGGCACATTGCCCATGCCGCCCGTGGACGGGATCTCGGCCGGCGCGCTCGGCGTGTTGCCGATCGAGACCTTGAAGTAACCGTCGTCAGCAGAAACCTCAGCGGTCTTCGTGCCGTCGGAGAGCGTCGCGGTGTCGCCCTTGACCGTCAGCGTGAGCGAGTACGTGAGCTTGTCGTAGCCCGCAGGTACGCTCGTCTCGGTGATGGTGTAGACGCCGTCAGTCAGGACCTTTTCGGTCTTCGCGTAGCCGGTATCGTCGGTGGTGAGGGTATAGCTGACGTCGACGCCATCGATCGGGCCCGTTACCGTGAAGATCGCACCCTTAAGCGGGGTCTGCTTCTCGTCGTCACCGGCCGTGTACTTAAAGATGCTGAGGCCATAGGGGATGAACGTGTTGGTAAAGGACGCCGTCGTCTTGTCCTCCTGCGCGGTCAGGCCCTTGAGCGTAATCTTGTAGCCACCCTCAGGCTGGTTAGAGGTCCATCCATCCGGCACGGTCTCGGTCACGGTGTACGTGTGGCCGTCGGGGCCGGCAGAGACCTTCGCGTCAGCAGTCCAGTTGTTGTCGTCGCTCAGGGTGACGGTCTTGCTGTAGTCGTCGTCGTTCGCTCGTGTAATGGTGACGGTCAGGCTCTCCGGGTGAGTGTCCTTGCCCTTCCACTCCTTCGAGACCGTGATGGTGGACGTGGCGACGGGAATAGTCGGGCGCTCGTAGGTGACGGTATTCGCGTCGGACACGGTCTCCTTTGTACCAACAGTGGTGACCGTCTTGTACGTCAGGGTGCCGCTTTCGTCTTGCTTGTCCTCCGCCGCAGCCGCGTTCGTATAGACCCTGTACTCGCCTTCCGCCTCGGCCGCATTATCGAACTCAGCCTGCGTGGGCTGGACATTGAAGCTGACAGAATACGTAACGCCCGCTGCGAGCTTGCCCACATTAGCAAGGTCCCAGGTAATCATCTTCCCGTTCTCGTCCACGGCCGCGCTAGGGGCGTCGGCCCATGTTTCGGTCACCGTCTCGCCAGCAGCATTCTTATACGTCTTCGTATACGTGAAAGCAGGCGCGGTCTGGCCCTCGGCAAGCGCGAACTCCACACTGTCCGAAAGCGTGTCAGTGATCACCACGTCCTTATACGCAACGCTCGTCGTGATGGACTCGGCGATGTCCGCAAGTGCAGCGTTGAGTTTATCGGAGTCGGTACCGTCGAATGCGTTAATGCCCTGAACCGTATTGGAGAACTGGTTCATCCGCGTCGCCGCATCAGAACCGGTGTAAACGGAGTAGAGCGCCTTAATATTGGAGGGGCGGTCTTTCTTGGTCGCCTCTGTAACGGCATCCTGGAAGTACGTCTCTGTTTGCGATGAGTCGGGGCGCGAGTAGTTGTTTTTGCCACACGTTGGGTCGCCATCAGATAGGAAGATGATGTAGGTCGGCGTGCTAAGGTCTTTACTCGCCTTCTCGTTCGCCTTAAGCATGGCGTCATACCAGTTGGTGCCTTGACTGGTCGTCACGTTATTGACGAGAGTATTGAAACTGGTTGCTTGGCCACCTTTGTAATAGTCGGTGTTGGTAACAACCGCTTTTGAGAATGTGACCAGCGATAGCTGGATGGTGCTGTTCTCATCACCGATCAGTTTGGTGGCGAGGCTGTTGACGGCTTCCTTCGCAATCTGGAGGCGAGTCTTGCTATTCCGGCCGCTGCCCACCTTCTGATTCATCGACTCAGAGACATCGAGCACAACGATAACGTTGGCTTTTGACGTGCTCGTTTCGGTGTCAGTGTCGCCCGTCACGTTCAGCGTCACGGTTGCGGTACCGTCGTCGTTCAGCGTGGCGGTCTTCACGTGCTTGGGCACATCCAGCGTGGGCGTATCCGCAAGCGCCGCCGCCGGAAGGGCAAAAGCCCCAGCCAGGAGCACTGCCGCCAACAGGGCAAGGAACCTCGGCGCGCGCCGAGCGCCGTGGAGGCAGCTCTCTGTGAAAGTCTTCGTCATCTATTGCCTCGTTTACCTTCGCAGGACCACGGAACTTCTTCACAACTCTTTTGCCTCTGTGAGAGTAGAGACCCCCTCCCACAAAGATTTGGCGATGCCGAGGCAGATGCCAGCGCAACGACCATACCTGGGAAACCTATCACAGGCAGAATCGATTTCTGTTTCCTTGGTCTCAATCGCCCGGAATCGGGAACGAATCCGCCGCAGCGGGTCCTTCACTCCATGCGCCAGGTGTATAGTCGCCATCCTCTTTCTAATTGGTTGGCCCTTATCGGCCCTTATCAATCGCATATGAGCCATCGGGTCAGCTATGTTATTGTTATGTCACCCCGGCTACATCGACGGCAGCCCTATGTGTCCGGAGCTTAACGGAGGAGGGCCCTTGTTAATAGACGAGCTGACAACGACCACCTCGATGCTTTGCGACGCGTATCTGTCCGGGAAACCCGAGTGCTGGGAGCCGTATCTCTCGGAGGGCTTCTCGTTCGTCGGGCCCATGGCGGACTCGGTCTGCATGGGGCTCGCGGCGTTCCGCGCGCGCTGCAAGGCCTACGTGGGTGAGCTGAGCCCCTTGAGGCTTTACTGCGAGCAACCGGAGGTCATGCTCGCCACCAAGCACGCGGTCGTCCTGCTCGTTTCGGCGGTTCCCGAGGCCTCCGCGCAGCCCCAGATCTGCATGCGCATCACCCTCGTCTGGCGGCTCAAGGGCAACCAGCCCCCACGGCTGGCCCATATGCATGCCTCGTTTTCGCACCGCTCACACATGCTCTTCTCACAGGTTCGCAACGAGGAAGCGGAGCCCGCGTCCTCCCCGGACGGCAACGTGCTTGTCCGCGACATCGACGGGGTGTCGCGCTATATCAACAGCGGCGAGGTCGTTTATCTGGAAGCTGCGCACCAGTACGTGCTGTTCCACACGCTCTTCGGAACGTTTAAGGTTAGGCGCACGCTCTCGGATGTCCTCGAGAAGCAGAGCGGCATGCTCGTCCGCGTTCACCGGAGCTTCGCCGTCAACGTGTCGATGGTCCAGTCGATCTCGGCGGACGGCGTCCAGATGGTCACGGGCGATGTCGTCCCCATCCCTTCCAAGCGGCTGTCCGCCGTGCGCGAGGATATCTGCCGGATGCGCGGGGTGAAGGCGCTCGAGAAGTGCCCCCCCCCGAAGGACAGGATGACTGACGGCGGCGCGGCGGTCCCCGACAGCGAGCCGCGGGCGGTCGCACTTCTTCCTTGCCGCTTACAAACCCTGCAGTTAAGGTCAATTTCGGGCCCAAAAATGACCTTAACTGCAGGGCTTGTTGATTTGGCCGCCGAATCCCGGCTAACGACGCCGCCAAATAGCATGCCGACGACGCTCCCGCAGGTCAAAGAGCCTGCTTGCGCCATTCACCGTCCAGTGGAGTACTATATCGTCGTTTTGCCCAAAACTCGAACTGTTAAGGAGAGGGACCCATGGACACCAACGGCCCCGAGATTGAGCAGGGTTCGGCGCGGCCGGCGGCGCGACCGGACAAGAAAAGCAAGAAAGTTTATATTCTGTGCGGTATCGTCTCCACCTGGTTCATCGCTGAGCTCTTCGTTCAGATCGTCGGCGGCCTTGCCGGAATTGCCGTCCGCATTCCCCTCTCCGCGCTGAGCGCGTCCCTTCTTACCTCCACGCTCGGAACGGCCGGTGTGGCCCTCTTCGACGACTACGCCCTGTTCGTGGGCATCTTCTTGAGCTTCCTGCTGTTGCTCGCAATCGTCAAGCCCTGGCGACCGTACCTGAAGGCGCTCGGCACCAAGCCTGAGGGCAATCGCCCCCACATGATCGCCCTTGGCCTGCTCATCGGTTTCGCGATGAACGCCCTGTGTATCCTGGCGGCGGTTCTGACGGGATGCGTGCAGCTTGAGTTCTCGCAGTTCTCCCTTGTGGGTACCTTGGCGTTCTTGGTTATCATCTTTATACAGTCTTCCACGGAAGAGGTGATGTGCCGAGGCTTCGCCTATCAGCGCATCTCGCGCACGTACAACCCGACCGTCGCCATCATCGCCGCCTCTGCCATATTCTCCCTCAGCCACATCCTCAACCCCGGGGTCACGCCGCTCGCGCTGTTGGAAATCTTCCTCACTGGCGTGCTGTATTCGCAAATGGTGGTCTACTTCGACAGCATCTGGCTGCCGATGGGCGCGCATACGGCATGGAACTTCACGCAGAATATCCTCTTTGGCCTGCCCAACAGCGGCGTGGTGTCGACGTACTCGTTCTTCGGCATCGTCGGGCAGACCTCGAGCGGCTTTGCCTACGACACGGCATTCGGCGTGGAGGGCACGTGGTTCGCGGTAATCGTCTACGCCGCGTGCATCTTGGCGCTCTACCTGTGGGGACGCGGGCGCGAGCGCAGGGAGTTCGACATCTGGGAGGGCAGCGAGCTTGAGGCCGCGCAGGCAGAGACAAGCACGAAGGCAGAGATGCCGGCTGGGACGACGCCCGACATCCAGCCTGGGCAATGCTCCGATTCCGAGGATCGCCCGACCGTAAAGCCGAAGAAGGCTCGCTGGTTCTACTAACGATAGGGCTCGCCGGCCGACCCACGGACTGTGACGAATGCCGCGCCGGGCCGTGGCCGAGGACTAGAACACTGTCTCGAATTCAAGGCGCCTGACCGCAATGCGGCCAGGCGAAAACCGTTTTCCTCACTAAGATGCTCATCGCAAAGTGGAAGCCGGGATCGGCCAGGTACTATTTCTCATCGCGGGAGAGGGACCGCCGGGACTTGAGGTCGAACCTCGAGCATC
>CAZEHG010000050.1:0-11178 GCA_964512475.1 uncultured Atopobium sp. | reverse complement strand
CAGAACTTGATGTCGGCGAGGTCCATGGCCAGGCCGCGCTCGTCGATGAAGGCCTGGAGCTGGTCGGGCGTGAGCTCGAGGAAGCCGTCGAGGACCTCGACCGGCTCGGGCTCGGCGACGCGGGAGGCCAGCGTCTCGCGCGGCTCGAGGGAGGCCTCGCGGGCCTCGACCGGGTTGATCACGTAGTGCTTGATGGCCGCGACGTCGGCGTCGGCGAGCTCGCCCTCGAGCACGTAGACCTTGGCGGAGCGGACGGCCGGGCGCTCGCCCTGGCTGATGAGCTGGATGCACTCGGAGGCGGAGTCGGCGCGCTGGTCGAACTGGCCGGGGAGGAACTCCACGGCAAAGACGGTCGCGCCCTCGGCGACTGCCGGCATGGCCACGGAGGCGTTATCCACCTGCGGCTCGGAGAAGACGGTCGCGACGCAGGAGGCGAAGAGCGCCTCGTCGATTCCCTCCACGTCGTAACGGTTGATGATGCGCAGGTTGGATAGGCCGTCGATGCCAAGGAGCGTGCGCAGCTCGCGCTCGAGCGCCTTTGCCTCGACGTCGAACCCGGGTTTCTTCTCAACGTAGACGCGAGAGACCATAGAGAGAACCTCCGTGACGGGGTCGTATGGGTAACTTGCTTATTCTACGGCATATATCCTACCGCTCGCCGAAGAATCGGCAGCTCAAGGGGCGTACTTTTTGTTTGGCCGGCGCAACCGAAGGCAGGTTTCGCGCGCGACGGCGCTTCTTGGCGGCGCAGACTACTCCGCGTCGTCGCCCTTCTCGACGGCGTCGCGCGCGGGCGAGTGCGTCGACGTGGCCGTCGCGTGACGACGACACGACGGCAAACTCTACCGCTCGAAATTGCAAATCCGGGGCCTGTCGGGGTGCGAAAACGTCATTTTCGAGCGGTAGAGATGCTGTTTGGGCGGAGCACTGTCTGTTCGGCGATGCACAGGCTGCCGAGAAGGGCTTCTTGCCGGCGTCGGCTGCGTCGTGCAGAACCGCGCAGGAGCTTCCAAAACCGCTCAGCGGCTAAAATCGACCGTTCGCCGGCCGTTGAAACCCAAAATGAAAACGTTACCAATTTCCACTTGACCTATTTTCACAGGCAGCTATTCTAATAACCGTCAACAGCGGATACACGAAGGGAGACAACGATGGCAACGATTACAGACGTCGCGAAGCTTTCCGGCATCTCGGTCGCCACCGTCTCCCGCGTGATCAACAACAAGCCCCACGTCTCCGAGGCCAAGCGCGAGCGCGTGCTCGCCGCCATGGAGGAGCTCGGCTACGCGCCTCTGCAGGCCGCCCGCCAGATGCGCGGCTCCGGCTCCGGCAACATCGCCGTCGTCGTCCCCACGCTGACGAACAACTTCTTTGCCCAGCTTGTGGACGCTATCGAGAAGACCTGCCGCAAGCACGGCTACCGCACCCTCATCACCCAGACCCAGGGTACCGCCGAGGCCGAGGCCGAAGCCCTCGACCTGCTCAAGATGCAGCACGCCGATGGCATCATCCTCTGCTCGATCGAGAACGACTGGGACTTCATCACCGACTACGCCAAGTTCGGCCCCATCGCTGTCTGCGACGAGTACAACGCCGACGGCTCCGTGAGCCAGGTCTTCGGCCGCCAGTACGACGGCTTCTACGGCGCGACCCAGTTCCTTTTGGGCAGCGGCTACAAGAAGATTGCCTACTGCACCGGTTACAAGGGCCTTGAGCTGCGCCCCAAGGACTCCGATCTGGACTCCGACCGTTATCGCGGCTATCTCGACGCGCTTGCGTCGCGCGGCGTCGAGCCCAACCGCGAGTGGTACTTCGAGGGCGTGAGCACCCTCGAGGACGGCCGCAACGTCATGCGTCGCCTGCTCATGATGCCCGAGCGCCCGAACGCGGTTTTGGCCGGCTCCGATGAGGTCGCCGCCGGCATCGAGCTCGAGGCCCTGCACTGCAGGCTCAACGTACCCTCCGACCTGGCCATTATCGGCGTCGACGACCAGCCGATGGCCCAGGTGCTCCCGGTTCCCCTGACCACCATCCGCCAGCCCATCGAGGAAGAGGGCACGCTCGTGGCCCAGGACCTCCTGCGGCAGCTCTCCGAGGACGAGCCGTCCGACCCCGTCCGCCACGCGCTCAACCTGGAGCTCATCGTCCGCTCGTCTACCTAGCGCCCGTCCGCAGCCGTCGCCTCGCGCTTCTCGCCGGTGCCGGCCCCTCGTTCTAATCCAAGGCCCCCGCGGCCTTCTTATTTGCAACAAATTGGTATCGATACCAATTTGCGATAGCCCATGCCGATAAACGCGCCCCGGAAAGGCGTGAACAGGGAGGAGACCCTCATGGTAGTTCTTGCTCGAATCGACCAGCGCCTCATCCACGGGATCGTGGTCAACCAGGTCGCCCCGGCCTACAAGGTCAAGCGTTTCATGGTCGTGGACGACCTTCTGTGCGACAACGACGCCATCAAGGCCAGCATGCGCATGGCCAAGCCCGCGGGCACCGGCGTCTCGGTCATCAGCGTGGACACTGCCGTAGCCAACTTCGCCGCCGGCAAGTACGACGGCCAGAACGTCCTCGTGCTCGTCAAGGAGCCCGAGACCCTCATCCGCCTGATTGACGGCGGCGTCCAGATCCCCAAGGTCGACCTCGGCATCATCTTCAACGAGGAGGGCCGCGAGCCGGTGACCAAGTTCATCGCCCTGAACGATAAGGAGCGCGCAGACCTCGAGGCCATCAAGTCCCGCGGCGTGCCCGTCGTGATCCAGTACGTGCCCACCGACGAGGAGCAGCCGTTCTAGCGGACGCGCTTCTTGCCGTTGGCGCCGGCGGCTCCCCGGTTCCGGCCCCTGCTGCCGGCAATGACCAAGCCCCTATGCAAAGAAGGGAAGCACCATGGAAATCCTGCAAGACCTGCTCGTGCTCATCGTCGCCGGGTGGATGACCATCGACCAGAACGGCCCCGTGGTCATGAGCTGGTTCGGCGTCATCGTCGGCCTCATCACCGGCCTCATCATGGGCGATGTGAACACCGGCCTCGTGATCGGCGGCACGTTCCAGCTCATGAGCCTGGGCGTCGCGGCCCTCGGCGGCTCGTCGGCCCCCAACTACGGCCTCGCCACCATCGTCGGCACCTTCATCGCGGTACGCACCGGCACCGGTACCGACGCGGCCATCGCGGTCGGCCTGCCCGTCGGGCTTCTTGCCATCCAGCTCGAGGTCGTCGTCCGCATCGTGAACAACTTCGTTGCCCACAAGATGCAGGACTACAACAACGCCGGCCAGTGGGACAAGATGAACCGCATCGCCTGGCTCGGGCCCATCATCTGCTCGTTGCAGACCCTTGTGCCGACCCTGCTCGTCATCCTCTTCGGCTCCACCGTCGTCAACTTCGTGCTCGAGTTCATCCCCGAGTGGGTTACCAACGGCCTCTCCATCGCCGCGGGCATGCTCCCGGTCGTCGGCGTCGGCATGCTTATGCACTACATGCCCGTGAAGAAGTTCCTGCCCATGATCCTCATCGGCTTCGTGCTCTCCGCCTACCTGGGCGTCCCCGTCCTGGGCATCGCCATCGTGGGCTTCGCCGCCGCCTTCTGGTACTTCACGACCCAGCTCAACAAGACCGAGACCGCCGTCGCCGCCGCGACCGACGCTTCCGATATGGGGGATGACTTCGATGAATAACGAGAACACCGAGCTGAACGCCGCCGCTTCCGCCACCGCCGCCGACGGCCGCTACCAGGTGACCCGCGCCGACCTCAAGCGCGCCGCCGACCGCTACAACTTCATGGCCTGCAACATCTTCAACTACGAGTCCCAGATGGGCGCCGCCGTGGCCTGGGCCCTTGCCCCGGTCCTGCGCAAGATCTACAAGGACGATGAGGAGTACAAGGCCGCGTTGAACAACCACTTCAACTATTTCAACGCCACGACCTGCATGGCCTCGATGATCTTGGGCGCCACCACCGCAACCGAGGAGCGCGACGGCATCGCCGCCAAGGACGCCGTCCAGTCGCTCAAGACCTCCCTCATGGGCCCGTTCTCCGGCGTCGGCGACACGATCGTCTGGGTGCTTTGGCCGACCATCATGGGCTCCATCGCCGGCTATATGGCCCAGCAGGGCAACCCGCTCGGCGCCATCGTGTGGTTCATCTGCAACGTCGCGTTCTGGTTCGTCAAGCGCAAGCTCTTCGAGGTGGGCTACACCTCCGGCACCAAGCTCGTGAGTGAGCTCGGGGAGAAGCTCTCGGTCTTTACCGAGGCGGCCTCCATCATGGGCCTCTCGGTGGTCGGCGCGCTTATCGCCACCTCCGTCAAGGTGACGACCGCGCTCGAGTTCCAGGTGGGCGAGGTCGCGCTCAACCTGCAGACCGACATCCTCGACAAGATCATGCCGTCGCTGCTCCCGGTCCTTCTCACCGTGCTCGTCTACAAGCTGCTGGGCAACAAGAAGTGGACCCCGACCAAGCTCATCCTGCTGCTCATCGCCATCTCGCTCGTGTGCTCGTTCTTCGGCATCCTGTCCGTCTAGCAAGAAGCACCTGCCGACCCGCTACGGGGCGCCGGCCCTCCGCGCCGGTGCCCTACTTTTCCGCACAACCCGTTAGGAGGAAGCTATGAAGAGAATCCTCATCCTGGCCTCGCACCACACCATGGCCGAGGGCCTCAAAGACACGCTGGACTTTATTTCCGCCGGCGCGGCCGAGGTGCGCACGCTCGCCGCTTACATGGACAACGCCCCGGTCGATGCGGAGGTCGACGCCGTGATGGCCTCCCTCGACGACGCTGACGAGGCCGTCGTCCTCACCGACCTCAATTCCGGCAGCGTGAACCAGCAGTTCTTCCGCTACCTGGCGCGCCCGCACACCCACGTGATCAGCGGCATGAACCTGCCGCTCGCGCTCGTCTTCGCGCTGGAGCCGGCTGACGACTACCTTAGCGCCGAGCGCGTGCGCGAGATCGTTGAGGACGCCAAGACCGAGATCAAGTACGCGAACGACCTCGCCGCGCAGACGGGAGACGACGATGACGACGAGTAACCCCGAGTGGTGGAAGTCCGCGGTCGTCTACCAGGCCTACCCGAAGAGCTTCCGCGACTCCGACGGCGACGGCACAGGCGACCTCAACGGCATCCGCAGCAAGCTCGACTACCTGGCCGACCTCGGCGTGGACGTGATTTGGCTGAACCCGATCTACGCGTCTCCGCAGGTAGACAACGGCTACGACATCGCCGACTACCGCGCCGTCGAGCCCACGCTGGGCACCATGGACGACTTTGACGCGCTTCTTGCCGAGGCGCACGAGAAGGGGCTCAAGATTATCCTCGATCTGGTGGTCAATCACACCTCCGACCAGCACGTTTGGTTCCAGGAGGCGTGCAAGAGCCGCGAGAACCCCTACCACGACTACTACATCTGGCGCGACGAGGTGCCGAACAACTGGGGCTCGAGCTTCGGCGGCCCCGCGTGGAAATACGTGGAGAGCGTCGACCAGTATTACCTGCACTGCTTCGCGGAGGGGCAGTGCGACCTCAACTGGGACAACCCGGCTGTGCGCGAGGCCGTCTACGACGAGATGCGCTTCTGGCTGGACAAGGGCATCGACGGCTTCCGCATGGACGTCATCACCCTGATCTCTAAGGACCCGACGCTGCCCGACGGCCCTGTGATCCAGAACAAGGCCTACGGCAGCTACTATGCCGGCTGCGCGACCGGTCCCCACGTGCACGAGTACCTGCAGGAGATGAACCGAGAGGTCCTCTCCAAGTACCCGGGCATCATGACCGTGGGCGAGGCGCCTCACACGAGCGCCGACCAGGCCATGGATTATGTGGACGCAGGCCGCGGCGAGCTGGACATGGTCTTCCACTTCGACCACATGCACCTGGACTATGACGAGAACGGCAAGTACGCGAAGAACCGCGTTTACCTGCCCGACCTTAAGCGCGTGATGGGCGAGTGGCAGGACAAGATGGCCGCGTGCGGCGGATGGAACAGCCTCTACTGGTCCAACCATGACCAGGCCCGCGCGGTGTCGCGCTTCGGCAATGACGCGCCGGAGTGGCGCGAGAAGTCCGCGAAGATGCTGGGCGTCGCGCTCCACCTACAGCAGGGCACGCCCTATATCTACGAGGGCGAGGAAATCGGCATGACGAACGCCGGCTTCACGTCCATCGAGCAGTATCGCGACGTGGAGGCTCTGGATACCTTCCGCGACTTCACCGAGCGCAAGGGCTTCTCGGCGGCCGACACGCTTGAGCTGCTGCGCCTGAAGTCGCGCGACAACTCGCGCACGCCGATGCAGTGGACAAGCGGACATGCGGCGGGCTTTACCGAGGGCGAGCCGTGGATCGAGGCGAACCCCAACTGCGACCACATCAACGTCGAGGCTGCGCTGGCGGACCCGAACTCGGTCTATTACTTCTACAAGCGCCTGATCGAGCTACGCCACGAGCGCGCGTCGGTGACCGACGGTGTCTACGTCGACCTCGCGCCTGAGGACGAGAACGTATGGGCTTACCTGCGCCGCGCCGAGGACGAGACGCTCGTGGTGCTGTGTAACTTCAGCGAGGACGCCGTCGAGTTTGAGGTGCCGGACGAGGTCTCGTGGGAGACGAGCGAGCTCGTGATCAGCAACGAGGGCGCCGCGCCGGGTGAGCTTGCGCGCACGGTCGCGCTCGAGCCTTACGGTGCCGTGGTGTATGCGGTGCGGTAGGGATCCGGATGCCACAAACTGAGCGCCGGACATGCCGGGCGTCGACGTTGCCGGCGATGGATCGGCACGTGATTGGCGCGTGATTGGCGCGTGATCGGCGAAAGGCCTTTCAGACCCGCCCCGCGGCCGTTGAGACCGCGGGGCGGGTTTCTGTGCGGAGCCGGGCGGGCATGTCGTGCAACGAATCGACGACTTTGCGGCAGGTTTTGCTCTCTTGGGCCCTGTTTGAGCCAGAAAATCGGGCAAATGCCCGTCGACCGGGCCTGACTGAGGCTTCAAGCGGGCGATTTTTCTTAAATCTTGCCGCAAAGTCGTCGATCTGTTGCGCGCCCTGCTCGCCGGAGACGCCCAGGGCGGTGCGGCCCGGCCCCGCGACGTTTTAGAGCAGCGCTATCCCGGCGATAAAAGCGGCGACGACGGCGACGGCCACGAGGTCGCGACGCTCGATGCGCTGCTCGTGCAGGTGGGTGCGACCCTCGCCGCCCTCGTAGCAGCGGGCGTCGAGCGCGCGGGAAAGCCCGTCGGCGTGGCGCAGGCAGCTGGCGAGAAGCGCCACCACGACGGCAACCAGCGCGCGTATGCGCTGGGCGAGGCTGCCCTCGTCGAGGCCGCCGCCGCGCATAGCCTGCGCGTCGAGGATGGCCGAGGCCTCGTCCGCGATGGTTGGGATGAAGCGCAACATGAGGCTGAAGATCATCGCGATCTCGTGGGCGGGGAGGCCGAGGCGCGTGAGCGGGCTCAACAGGGAATCGAAGGCGTCCGAGAGCTCGGTCGGCGTGGTGGTCAGCAGAATCAGCGAACCGAGCATGAGCGCGAGGCCGAACCGCACGGTATAGAGAACCGCCGCCCAGGCGCCCCCCTCGGTGATGCGCAGCGAACCGGCGGTCAGGAGCGGCGCGCCGGACTGCACGAACACCAGGTTGAACAGCGAGAGAAACGCGAGGAAGAAGACGAGCGGCTTGATCGACGCGGCAACGCGGCCGACCGGGATGCGGCTCGCGGCGACGACGCCGAGCGTGAAGGCGGCGCCGAGCACGAGTTGGGCCGGGCTGCTCGCGCAGAACATCGCGACCAGGGCCGCGAGCTCGCAGCAGAGCTTGATGCGCGCGTCGAGCGCGTGGATGGGGGAATCGGCGTCGCAGTACTGGCCGATCTTGATGTTAAAGGCCATCTGCGGGCGCCTCCTCGCGCGGGATGGGGGCGGCGTGTCCGCCACCTGCCCCGTGTGCCTCCTCGCGCGGGATAGGGGCAGGCCTGATGCCTGCCTCGGCGTCCGCACCCGAGCCGGCGCCCGAGAGCAGAAGCGCCGCCGCGAGGCCCTCGATGGTCAAGGGGTCGCCCAGGGGCGCATGCCCCGCGTCCTCGAGCGCACGGGCGTGCGCGAGCGGCTGCGGAATGCCGAGGCCACAGGCCTTGAGCTGCGCCTCGTTCGCGCGGCTGAACACCTCGGCCGGCGTCCCGTCGAGGATGGCGCGCGACTGGTCGAGCACGATCACATGGTCGGCACGGGCGGCGTCCTCCATCGAGTGCGTGACCTGAACGAGCGTGACGCCCCGCGCCCGTAGCTTGGCAAGAAGCCCGCGCAGCCGCGCACGCCCGCGCGGGTCGAGGCCGGCGGTCGGCTCGTCGAGCACGAGCAGCCTCGGTTCCATGGCGAGCACGCCCGCAATGGCGGCGAGGCGTCGTTGGCCGCCGGAGAGCTCGAAGGGGGAGTCGTCGCGCTTCTTTCCAAGGCCGACGAGGTCAAGGGCACCGTCGACGCAGCGAGCGACCTCGTCGGCGGGGAGGCCCAGGTTGCGCGGGCCGAAGGCGACGTCCTCGGCCACGGTCTGGGCGAAGAGCTGCCGCTCGGGGTGCTGCATCACGTAGCCGACGCGGCGGCGGACCAGGCGCCGGCCCTTCTTCGTGCCCGTGCCCTGGCCGGCGACGCTCACCGTGCCGGAGTCGGGGGCCTCCAGGCCGCAGAGCAGGCGCAGCAGCGTGGACTTGCCGGAGCCGGTCTGGCCCACGATTGCCGCCGACTCGCCCGCGGCCACGCGGAAAGAGACCCCGTCGAGGGCCTTCTTGCCGCGGCCGTACGAGTACGAGACGCCCTCCACCGACACCTCGGTTGGCAATAGGCCGCCCGCGCTGGTTGCCCTGGCTTCAGCTCCAGCCTCGGCCCCGTCAACACGTTCCCGCGCGTCGACCCGGGAGGCTATCGCCAGCTGAAGGCGCAGGTCGAAGGGGAGCTCGAGGCCGAGCGCCTCGAGTCTGCCTGCATTAGCGGCGCAGAAGACCTCGGCCGGCGTCCCGTCGAGGGCCACTCGGCCAGCCTCCATCACGATCACGCGGTCGGCCGCGAGCGCCTCGTCCATGAAGTGCGTCACGTGCACGAGCGTGGTGCCCGCCGCGCAAAGGCGGCCCATTACGCGCAGGATGGCATTCCGCCCGCGCACATCGAGAAGCGACGACGGCTCGTCAAGCACCAGTACCTGCGGCTCCATGGCGAGCGCCCCGGCGATGCACACGCGCTGGCGCTGCCCGCCGCTCATGCGCGAGGGGTCCGCCTTGGCGTAGTCCGTGAGAGCGACGCGGCGCAGCTCGCGGTCCACGCGCTCGCGGATCTGCTCGCGCGGAAGGCCCAGGTTCTCGGGCCCGAATGCCACGTCGTCGGCGACCACGCTGGTCACGATCTGGTCGTCCGGGTTCTGGAACACGAGGCCGAGGCTACGGCGTGCCCTCCGGTACGCCTCGAGGTCGGGCAAGCCTTCCTCGCAGACCGCCTCGCCCACGAGCTCGACCGACCCCTCGTCCGGGGCAAGAAGCCCGCAGATCACGCTCGCGAGCGTCGATTTGCCCGATCCGTTGGCCCCGAGCACGCACACGCGCTGGCCGCGCGGCACCTCGAGGGTCACGTTGTCAAGCGCGGCGGCGTCGCCGTAGCGCAGCGTCACGTGCGAGAGGCGCACGACGGCATCGCCATTGGCGCCCCTTTCCGCGAGCTCGTGTGTTGCGGTCGCGACCAAGCCCGCGGCCTACTTGTCCAGCACCTTGGACACGGGGCCCTGCACAAGCGCGCAGATCACGCAGTTGAGCACGATTTTGAGCACGTTGAAGGGCACGAGGATCGGCACGATCATGCCGATGACGGTCGCCGTGTCGACGGCGGTGTAGAGCGGCGTCACGATGATGTTCATCACGATGCAGACGGCGAGCGTGATCGCGGCGGCCGCGACCATGCCGAAGGCCAGGCCGCGCGGGCCCTCGAGCTTGCGCGCGATCAGTGAGCACGGCACCACGAAGGCGACGTTGGCGACGACGGCCATGAGCACGCCCCACGGGTCGAACGAGAAGAGCAGGTGCAGCAGCCACGAGAGCACGACCACGAGTGTGCCCGTCACCGGCCCGAACGCGATGCCCGCGACCAGCGCGATCACGCAGGAGGGGTCGTACTTGAGCCACGCCGCCGGCGGGAAGATGGGGATCTCGATGAAGCTCGCGATGACCGCGAGGGCGCAGAAGAGCGCCGTCACCGCGATCCGCTGGGTCGACCAGCCGGCCCCGGCGGTGGTGGAGTGGGTGTCGTGCGAGACATGTGTGGTGGAAGCGGCCATGATTGGCCTCCGTTTCTTCCATCCGGACTGTGACCGTTGGTCCTGGATTCTCACCAGGTCAGCCGCGTATTCGCGGGTCGCGGACTTCGGTTGCCCGTCCTCGGCGCGCACGCCGCGGGACCGTTACCGCCAGTGGGGAATTTCACCCCGCCCTGAAACTGACAAGTCGGGACTATATCACTTAGGTAAGGGCTTTGCGACCAAAGCGCGAATTCGTTTATCTCCCTGCTATACTCACACCCTGCGTACCTGCGCTTATCCCTGATGGACGACCGAAAGGAAATGATGTCCGACAGCGACAGTCCCCTCGAATGGAAACTGCGTGCCATCGTTGGCGAAGACAACCTGCTGGCTGACGAGCCGATGAGCGAGCACACCACGTTCGAGGTAGGAGGCCCCGCCGACTTCTACGTCATCCCCGAGGACTTCGACGAGGTCCGTGGCGTCATTTCCGCCTGCAAGGACGCGGGCGTCGAGTACTTCGTCCTGGGGTGCGGGTCGGACCTGCTCGTTTCCGACGAGGGCTATCGCGGCGTGATTGTCGCCGTGGCCGACGGCCTCACGGGCGTCTCGGTCGAGGACGACCAGATCTGCTGCCAGGCGGGCGTCGGCCTGCGCGAGGCCTCCGAGATGGCCTGCGAGCTGGGGCTTTCCGGCCTCGAGTTCGCATGTGGCATTCCGGGCTCGGTCGGCGGCGCGTGCTTCATGAACGCGGGCGCGTACGGCGGCTGCATCGCGGACGTGCTCAAGGAGGTCCGCGTGCTTCTCCCCGACGGCTCGGTGGACGACGTCGCGGCCGATGAGCTTGCGCTCGGGTACCGAAAGAGCCGCATCGCCGACGAGGGCTGGGTCGTGCTCTCCGCCACCTTCGACCTGGACC
>CAZEHG010000049.1:0-11213 GCA_964512475.1 uncultured Atopobium sp. | reverse complement strand
AGCGCAGCCTCGGCACGCCCGACGCCGGCGCCGTCTCGATGGCGCTCTGCATCCGTGCGGTGATGCCTGCGTAGGCCCACGCGCGATGGCGTTTGCGGCCCGCCGGCTTCGGTCGGCGGGCCGCCTTGGTAAGCTTGGTGGGCGTGGGTTGCGGCACGGGCGAGCTAGGGGTTTTGAGCCACGACCTGCGCATGCCTGCGGATTGCCCTGGCTTTGGCAAGAAGCTCTAGGTGGGCAATCGACACGACGGCACCTCCCACCACAAAGTGCGGCCCGGCAAGGGAAGAGTCTGCCGGGCCGCGGGCGGGGATGTTGCGGTTGATGCCTAGAAGGTGAACTTCTCGGGCTTGGTCAGCGGGTCAACGCCGTATTTCTGGGTGCGCTCATCGCTGATGACCCCGCTCCAGTCGAGGCCGAAGGCAAAGTCGTACTCGTTGCCCTCGGAGTCCGCGTAGACCTCCATGTCACGCGGCACGTCCTCGAGCTGGCCCTCGACGACGTCCATGTCGAGGGGCATCTGCAGGGGTAGCAGGCCGCTCGGCTCGACCTTGCCGCAGGCCAGGTCGCAGAAGGCGTTGACGGGCAGGTCGGTGCCGTCCATCACGAAGCCGAGGAGAATCGCATCTGCCAGCGGCTCGATCTCGCCGAAGCACATCGGGCGGTCGGCGTTGACGCACAGGACCACGGGTTTGTCGCCCATGAGCTCGCGGGTGCGCTGGGTGACGGTGAGGTCGTTGAGGTTGGTGGCAACGGTCTTCTGCCCGAGGTAGCTGCGGTTCTCGCGGCTTCCGTCGGACAGGTCCTCACCGGCGATGGAGGCCTCGCGAACGTTGGCGCCGTCGCCCACGTACTCGCCGTACTGCAGCGAGATGGGGATGTAGGTCTCGGTGTCCTCGTCGTAGCCTACGCCGGTGGCGGGGCTGTTGACCACCACGAGCGCGAAGTCGCACTTGGCAAGCTCGTCGGCCGTGGGGGCGACGAGGTCTGCCAGGGCGGGGCATACGGTTCCGTCGCTCGTCGTGGGGCCGGTCAGCGCCACGGCCACGGAGTCGGTCACCACGTTCATGTACTCGGCGAGGTCCGCCTCGTCGAAGGGGAGGTCCCAGCACGACGGCGTGTCCTCGACGCCGTCCTCGCCGGCCACGAACTCGGTGTAACGCTTGGGAACGTAGACCGTGGGCTTCTCGCCGGAGGACTTCTTGATGACGCCGCCCTTGTTCTTGAGCATGACGACGGTCTTACCCTGGGCCTCCTTGGCCAGCGCCAGGACATCCTCGCTTCCCAGCGCGTCGTCGGCCACGGTGGTGTCGACGTAGGGGTCGTCGACAAGGCCGACCTCGAGGAAGGTGCTCAGCACGCGGCGGCCGGACTCGCGGACGCGCTGCTCGGCGGCTTCCTCGCCGAGGTCCTTCTTCAGCAGCTCGTAGGCCTCCTTGAGGTTGGAGGCAACGGCGTAGCCGCCGAACTGGTCGCAGCCCGCCTCGACGATCTTGGCCAGGCGCTCCGGCTCGGTCTTGTCGAGCATCCCCCAGGCGCGCATGTCCTCGGCCACGCCGAAGTCGGTGCAGACCAGGCCGTCATAGCCGCAGTTTTCGCGAAGAAGGTCGATCTTGTACTTGGAGAACGCCGATCCGACGAGCTCGCCCATGCTGCCGTCGTCGCTCCAGGCGATGGAGTAGGACGGCATGCAGGCCGCGCTCTTCTCGGTCTTGCCGTCCAGGGACAGCGCGCCGTCTGCGAAGGGCACGAGGTGGGCCTGGAAGTTGTTCCCCGGGTAGACGTTGAACTCGCCGTACTGGTAGTGGGCCTCGCGGCCGGACTCGGCGGCGCCGTCGCCGGGGAAGTGCTTCATCATGCCGACGACGGAGTCGGTGCCCCAGCCCTGGTCCTCGTCGTTCTCGTCATAGGTGGACTGGTAGCCGTCGATAAGGGCGCGGGCCATGTCGCGGGAGAGCGCGGGGTCCTCGCCGAGGCCGGTCATGATGCGCTTCCAGCGCGGCTCGGTGTTGAGGCCGATTTGGGGCCCAAGCAGCGTGGTCACGCCGATGGCGCGGTACATCTTGGAGATACTGCGCGCGACGCTGCCGGCGAGCGTGGGGTCGAACGACGCCGCGAGGCCGAGGTTGCCGGGGAAGATGCCGAAGTGGCGCTCGTTGGTGGAGATGCTCACGGGCAGCGACCCGGGCAGGGCCTCGGCGTAGCGCTGCAGCGAGTTGTTGAACATCGCCTGGTCCTTGGGCGTGTTGCTCGTCGAGAAGTTCAGGAACGTGCGGGCGCCGCCGTCGAGGGCTTCCTGGACGGTCATGGAGCGCGCGTCAGCCTTGGAGAGGTCGAGGTTGGCTGCCATGCAGTCGGAGTGCAGCATGAGGCCGAGGTTGGCGTCGACTTCGAGCTCCTTTGCCCAGGCTTCTGCGCGGACGACCGCTGGCTGGCGCCAGTCCTCGAAGATGTCGAGCTTGCCGTTGCCGTTGAGGTCCTTGAAGGCGTAGCCGTCCACCTGAATCAGCTTGCCTGTGTCCATGATGCTCAGGGTGGTGCCGCCCTCGTTGGTCACGCGGGTCCAGCCGTCGTAGGTGCGCTCGTCGCCGACGACCTCCTCGGAGTGGCGGACGGTGCCCTTGCCCCACTTCTCGGCGTCGATGGGGTACTTGTCGGTCGCGGGCGCCTGGGCGGGGTCGCTCGTCGAGCTGCCGGAGTTGCAGCCTGCCAGCGATGTCGCTGCTGCCAGGGCGCCTGCCGCCGCAGCGGACTGGACGAAGTTCCTTCTGGTTACGTTGTGCTGCTTGCTCATGTCTCTTCCCTCCTGTGGGCGCGGGCTCGGTGAGCCTGTCGTTGTTCTAAAGGTTGCGGGAGCGGCGAGAATGGCGGCGAATTTGAGCGCGAGAGGTCGAGTTACGGACCTGTCGGGAGGCAACACGCGTTGGGCGGCGCAGTAAATCCGCACGTAGATATGAGCGCTCTTGCGAGGACCTGTCGCCAGTACCATGGAATGTGGGGAGGGAAGATGTTCAGAATTCTGATTGTCGAGGACGAGCCCGAGGCCTACGAGGTCCTCTGCCGGCATCTCAGGCGCTATGGTGCCGAGCACGAAGCCGAGTTTCGCGTGGGGTGGCTGAAGACGGCCGTGGACTTCATCTCCACAGGCGGCCAGTACGACCTTATCTTCATGGACATCGAGCTCCCTGGCATCAACGGCATGGAGGCGACCGAGCTCCTACGAACCTTCGACACCACGACCCCGGTCGTCTTCGTGACCAACCTCGCGCAGTACGCCATGTGCGGCTATGCGGTGCGAGCGCTTGACTTCATCGTCAAGCCCGTGGGGTATTCCGCCTTCGTCTCGCACATGAACCGCGTGATGGAGACGCTCCGGCGCAACGTCGGCAAGTCCATGGTCTTCCCGACAAAAGACGGGGTACGCGTAATCAAGCTCTCCGAGGCGATATTCGTCGAGGTCAGGGGACATGTACTGACCTTTGTGATGGACAGCGGCGAGAAGGTCGAGGTGCGCGGGAGCCTGGCGGAGGTGGAGGAGGCTTCGGCCGAGGGGCCGCTGGTGCGGATTTCCAAGAGTTGCCTTGCCAACATGGAGCAGATCTGCTCCGTGAGAGGGTCGGAGCTCGTCATGGCGGGCGGCGTTCGGCTTTCCGTCAGCCGGTCAATGAAGCAGGAGGCTATCGCCAAGATTACGGAGTACTTGGGAGGTTTGATGTGAGCGGGCTTGCGGTTGACTGGGCAGGGCTGTTCCACGCCTCGAGCCTTCTCGTGCAGGTGGGCGTGCCAACGTTGCTCACGGCGGCCGATTTGCCCAGAAGGCCGCAGTTTTGGGTGAGGCTTGCCCTGGCGCTTCTCATCTCCTTTGGGTGCGCGTTTGGCTTTGCACTGGGGGAGGGGACGTTGGGAGTGGACTTCGGCGCGCTGCCCTATGCGCTGCAGACGCTCTACTTCAGCTCGGTGCTCCTGCTTGTGGGCCTCGTGGTGTTTGCGATTTTTGACGCGACGCCGCTGTCTGCGCTCTTCTGCGCCGTGACGGGCTACACGATTCAGAACCTGGCAAGCAGCCTTGACAACCTCCTGATCGCGCTTGTCGGCGGCCTGGGATGGGGTGGGGATGACAGCCCGGAGCGCTCTTTGCAGCGCTTGGCAGTCATCGTGCCGGTCTATGCCATTTGCTACCTGCTGTTCATTCGTAAGGTGCGTCGCTACAGGCTGGTTGCGGCGCGCGAACGCGGGGTCATCTTTGTCTTCGTGGGCGTGGTGCTGGTGGTCATCGGCTTCGGCGTCGTGGTCGGCGGCGTGGAACGCGAGGGGCTTGCCGCCTCGGATAACGCCTGGTTGCGCGTGATTCACGGCCTCATCTGCGTCTTTGTGTTGTTCGCTGAGTACGAGATGCTGTTCAAGAAGCATTTTGAGGTGGAGGGGGCCTCCTTGGCGCGTCTGGCGCAGGAGCGTGAGCGTCAGTATGAGATGAACCGCGAGAGCCTCGAGGCGGTCAACGTTCGTCTGCACGACATCAGGCATCAGATACATACGGCGAGTAGCATGAGCGACCAGGCTAATCGGGCGCTGGCCGATATCGCCGGTGACGTGGCGCTGTTTGACGCAACGGTGCGCACGGGCAACGAGATCCTGGATACCGTTCTGACCGAGAAGAGCCTGGTGTGCGAGACGCGCGGGATCGAGTTCTCCTGCCTGGCTGACGGCGCCGCCCTGGAGTTTCTCTCCGCATCCGAGCTCTGCTCGCTGTTCGGCAATGCGATGGACAATGCGATTGAGGCTGCGACCCAGGTGGACGAGGGCGGGGGGCGCTATGTCTCCCTCGCCGTGCGCAGGCGTCGCGACATGGTGACGGTGCGCGTAGAGAACCCCTATGTCGGCGAGCTTGTGTTTTGCGACGGGCTGCCGCAGACTACCAAGGCCGAGCGTGCCCTGCACGGGTTTGGCACCAAGTCCATCAGGCGCATCGCCGAGGGACACGGCGGCTCGCTCTCCATGACGGCAAGCGACGGCATCTTCCGCCTGACTATGTTGCTTCCGGTGCCGCGGTGAGGGGCTGCCTCGACGCGTTCTGCGAGGGGCTGAAGACCACGGCTTCATTCCGCCCCGCAGTTGCCGAGCATCATGGGGGTACTAGGGAGCGGATTGCTCCCGTCCCTAAGGCTCTTCCAAAACTGTCATTGGGCGGCGAGAAGGGCGTTGAGGTAGAAGACGCCGCCGCGGGCGCCCATGTGGAGGGAGCCGCCGTTGCGGCGCACGATGCACTCCATCGACTTGGTGCCGAAGCCGTGGTTCATCCGGTCGCGCTTGGTCGTGAGCGGCAGCCCGTCCTTGAAGCGCGGCGTCTCGGTGCAGTAGTTCTCGATGCTCACGGCCACCATGGCGCCGTGCCGCTCGACGTTGAGCGTGATCGACCTGCGCTCCGGGTCGCCGACCTTGCGCGTGGCCTCGATCGCGTTATCGAGCGCGTTGCCGAACAGCGAGTAGATGTCCGACGGCGTCATGAAGTCGAGCGCGGACCCGTCGGCGATGCACGAGAGCACGATGCCCTCGTTCGAGCAGGCAAGGCTCTTCTCGGTAAGGATGGTGTCGAGGGCCTCGTTGCCGGTCTGGACCACCGAGTCGTAGACGTTGACCTCGCGGGCGATGTCGGCCAGGACGTCCTTATCGACAACCTCGCCCTTACCTGCAAGATGCCGAATTTGATGCCTGATATCGTGACACTTGATGTTGATGGCCTCGATGTTCTCGCGACTCAGGCGGTACTGGCGGTCGCGCTCGGCAAGCAGCCGCTCGGTCTCGGCCTTCTCCTCGCTCATCTGCCGGGCATAAAGGATTACGTATTCGGCGAAGAGCACGAACGCGCAGATCAGCGCGTGCACGAAGCGGATGAGCACCAAGGTCGTGAACTTGATGCTTTCCCACACGAGGCTCTTTATGAGCAGGTCGAAGCCGATGATGGCGAACGCGACGATAAGGAACATCGCGAGCATGGACCGGTCCTCCACCATAGAGAGCCCGTTGCGGTCGATCTGGCGAATAAATACCAGGTAGCCGAAGATATAGACAACCGAGAAGACTGTCGCCGCCACGATTGTCGCGAGCGGCTCGTCCAAAGAGCCGCTCGCCCGGTGAGAAATCAGAATCGTCGCCGTGACCTCCAGGCCGCTCGCGAGGTTCTGCAGCGTATAGCCGGCCGTCGCGCAAAAGAGCGCCTGCCACGGGCCTGTGTCGTAGACGAACATAAGAAGTGCAACATAGACGCACATGAGCACGCAGAACACGACGAAGCTCTGCCCCACGTTGAGTCCGCGAACGAGCCCGCACGCGACGGGCGCCACGCAGCCGATCGCGAGCACGCTAATGCAGATGACCCCGCGCAGTAGCGAGTCGTCGCGATGGGGGAGGCGGTGGCCGAGCAGCATGATCGCGACCGTGAGCGTGGCCACGATCCGCGCGGCCCAGCGTGCGGAGAGAAGCCCTGCCCCCACCGCCGCGAGGCTCACCTGCGGCCTCCCAAATAGTCGGTGACCTTCTCGGTCGCGGACCGCTTGTGCGTGCGCGAGATCCGCAGCACCTCCCCGTTGGCCATCTGCATCTCTTGGCTGCGCATGACCTGGATCTGGTCCATATTGGCCAGGCAGCTCTTGGAGATGCGCACCATGGGCGCGTCCGCGAGCTCCTCTTCGATCTGCACGAGCGACCCGCGGGCGCTCAGCGATTTCTCGCCCTCCAGATGGTAGGTCAGCCGGTGCTTCATGACCTCGATGCAGACAACCTGGCGCAGCGGGACTACGCGCACGCCGTCCTCGGTGGGGATGGTGAGCGTCCGGCCCGCATTCTTCTCGACGGAGCGCAGCGCGCGGTCGAGCGAGAGCTGGAGATTGCCGTAGGTCACGGGCTTGACGATGAAGCCGGTGGCGCCGACTTCGTAACCCTTCACGGCGTACCTGGCCAAATTAGTGACGAAGATGATGGGGATCTCCTCGTCGTACGTGCGCAGGAGCGCTGCCGCCTCCATGCCGTTGATGCCGGGCATCTCGATGTCAAGCAGGCAGAGGTCGTAGCGGCCCTTGTCGGAGAGCATCTCCATGGCGGAGCTGTGCCACGTGACCTTGAACTCGGTCTGGTGAGCGTGCCCATAGCGAGCAAGAAGGTCGGTCAGGCGCTTGGCCTCGGCCGCCTCGTCCTCGACGACGAGCGTCTTATACATGTTCTGTTCATCCTTCCCTGCGGCGCGCGTGGCAAGAAGTGCAACTCGTGCCGTTTTCCCAACACAACAGGTTACCGTCTGGGCCGCCCGGGGTCCGGCGGCACCGCTTATCGGCGCATTTTGCCGTTCGCCGAGGCCGCTCGCGGGATATGCCGGTAACTCGTGCCGCACGTTCGATTCTTCATGACAAATGTTAAGCGATGGTTAAGGGGGGCTTTAAGTTGACCTTAGGAAAAAGCCCCGCGTGGGCAAGGGGAACCCGTATGACCTGCGGCGGGTTCAAGGGAAGAAAAGAGGAATACATGAAGAAACAGTTCATCGTCGGCATGGCGCTCGTGACAGCCGTTGCGATGCCGCTCGTCGGATGCGGCGGCTCGGGCTCGTCGAGCAGCACCGCGAGCTCGACCACGACCTCGTCCAGCAGCTCCAGCTCCTCCAGCTCGAGCTCTGACTTCGATGCGAACGCGTTCTACGTCGGCCAGTGGCGCGGCGCGGTCGAGATGACCGGCCAGACCGTCTACGGCACCGCTGGCGGCTTCGAGCAGATGCTCGACGTCAACCTTGAGGAAGACGGCACCTGCACCGTCGTGCCGCTCGAGGCGCACGCCGACCTTCTTAACGACACGGGCACTTGGGAGGGCACGGCCGACGAGCTCACGCTGCACCTCGATGGCGCCGGCGACATCACGCTGACCGTGGTCAGCAAGTCGTCCCTTGAGGGCGACGCGCATGCGTTCGACATCGCCGACTTCGACACGATTGAGTTCACCTTCTACGGCTAGGAGCTATCGGCTTATGGCCTCCTAGCTGGGACGATTTGTCCCCGACTGTTTAGATTCACGCATCAAACCCTTACGGAAGAGAAGGGCGCCGGCCGCAGTGGCCGGCGCCCTTAGGGAAGCACGTGTATTGAACGGAGAAACACAATGAGCATGAGCAACATCTCTCGCCGTGGCTTTATCGCCGGTTCCGCGCTGAGCGCGGGGCTGCTGGGCCTCGCCGGCTGCAACAACAACAGCAGCAGCACGGCATCCGAACCCCTTGCCGCCCCTGCGGCCGACAAGTACCCGATTGACCCCGACGGCTCCGACGTCAAGGCCAAGTACGCCTCCGAGGAGGTTCGCGAAGGCTGGACGAAGTTCACCAACGAGGACGGCGGCGCGGTCATCGGTGTTATGGACACCGCGAAGAAGATCCAGGTGGACGGCTATGCCTTCCGCGACATGAACGGCAACGGCAAGCTCGACCTCTGGGAGGACTGGCGCCAGACCGACGAGGACCGCGCGGCGGCGCTCGCGGAGGCGCTCCCTGCCGAGGAGTGCATCAACCTGATGTTCCACGGCGGAGACGAGGGATTCTCCACGGACGGTGAAGAGACCGAGGCCCACAACTACACCAAGGCGGGTTCCCGCGCCGGCGTTTCTCGTCTGCAGTCCACGCTCGATTCCATGGCGTCCGACATCCAGTGGATTAACGAGGTCCAGGAGATTTGCGAGCAGAGCGAGTGGGGCATCCCGTACCTCAACTCAACCGACCAGTACCAGCTCTTCGGCATCCCCGACAACCTCGCCATCGCGACGGCGATGGACAAGGACATCTGGCGCAAGGCAGGCATGTGGCTTGGCCGTGCCTGGCGCGCGACAGGCGTTCGCTGCCTGCTTGGGCCCCAGGTCGACGTTTATTCCCAGCCGCTCGGCTGCCGCTTCTCCGGCTCCGTCGGCGAGGACCCCGCGCTGAACCGCGACTTCACGGCAGCGTTCTCCGGAGGCCTCCAGTCTTCGTGGAACGACAATGAGGCCACTGATGACCAGGGTTGGGGCACCGATTCGGTGGTCGCCATGCTCAAGCACTACGTCGGTGAGGGCTCGGTCGAGGGTGGCCGCAACGATCACCAGGATCCGGGCCGTTACAACGTCTTCCCCGGCGACAACTTCAAGGCCCACCTCATCCCGTTCCTTGACGGCGGCCTTCACCTCGACTCCAAGACCGAGCAGGCGGACGCGGTCATGCCCTGCTACGGCGTCACGTATGACGAGGACGAGAAGTACGGCGAGAACGTCGGCAGCGGTTACAGCAAGCACAACCTGAGCATCCTGCGCAACGCCGGCTGGGACGGCATGTTCTGCACCGACTGGGGCATCCTATCCAGCCAGACGTACGGCGTCAAGGCCCTCTCCGAGCCGGAGCGCTATGCGAAGATGGTCATTGCCGGCGAGGACCAGTACGGCGGAAGCTTCGAGCCCGAGATCGGCATGGAGGCCTATGAGCTCATGAAGACTGAGCTCGGTGAGGACGAGGCCCTGGCGCGTGTCCGCGAGTCTGCCCGCCACATCGCCAAGTGCATGGTCCACGTCGACCTCTTCGACCAGCCGTATTCCGACACCGCCACCGCAAAGGCCATTCTTGAGGATGCTGACGCCGCCGCGTTCGGCGTCGAGGCTGCCGAGAAGTCCATCGTTATGCTCAAGAACAAGGGCAACGTCATCAATAAGGACGGCCTGGGTGCGGGCGCCAAGGTCTACATGCCCATCAAGAAGAATGAGCCGACCGGTATGGCGGCCATTATGGGCGGCGGCACGACCACCTTCGATCCTGCGATCGCCGCCGATCAGTTCCCTGATTACGACGTGGTCACCGACACCGTTGAAGG
Source organism: uncultured Atopobium sp. (assembly GCA_964512475.1). Classification (GTDB taxonomy): domain Bacteria; phylum Actinomycetota; class Coriobacteriia; order Coriobacteriales; family Atopobiaceae; genus Paratractidigestivibacter. The sequence goes on along the minus strand of CAZEHG010000049.1, from coordinate 1,353 downwards.
GGAGAACATCACGTCCCTCGAGGACCTTACCGGCGTTCAGTATGCCATCGTCAAGATCGGCAACCCCTTAGACGCGAACGACGGCGTCATCGGCGGCCCGTCCATGATGGGTGGGGACGATTACGACCCCGCGGTTTACTATCCCATCACGCTTCAGTATCGCACGTACACCGCCGACGGCCCGAACGTCCGCCAGGAGTCCCTGGCGCACGTGAACGAGGCGGGCGAGTACGACAACCGCAGCTACTACGGGAAGTCCAGCACGGCCACCAACGAAGCCGACCTCGATGCCATCATCGCCCTGCGCGAGAAGCTCCCTGCCGATGCAAAGATCATCGTGCTCGTCGAGGCGACTCGTCCTATGGTCTTCTCCGAGCTTGAGCCGTATGCCGATGTCATCCTCTTTACCTGGAGCTTCATGGGTTCCATGCAGGATGCAGGCTGGGCGAACATCATCAAGGGCTCTGCCGAGCCGAGCGCCCTGCTCAACTCCCAGATGCCCGCGAACATGGACACCGTCGAGGCCTCCTACGAGGATGTGCCGCGCGACCTCGACTGCTACGTCGACTCCGAGGGCAACCAGTATGAGTTCGCCTATGGCCTCAACTGGTCCGGCGTAATCGACGACGAGCGCACCAAGCAGTACAAGGTCGCCCCGCTCACTGAGCCGGAGACCGAGGTCAAGGCCGACGCCTAGTTAGCCATCTTTCCCCCAATGCCCCGCAGGTCGCTCCTCCTCTTCCCTCGCGACCTGCGGGGTCTTCTTGACCAACGTTCCCATACCTCCCCCCAAACGTCTCACCTAGAGCTCTCGGTCGCAAGACATGCCGCTAAACCGGCGGGTTGGGGGAGATGTCGTCCTGTCGCAAGCGTTTCTTGCTTAAATCGTGCCGAATGGCACCAGCTCTACAACGTTCCAGAAAGGAATTCTCATGGCAGAAAGCAAGCCAAAGAAGCCCATCACCCGCCGCAAGTTCGTGGCGAACACCGCCGTTTCCGCGGGTCTTCTGGGCGTCACCGCGGCAGCCAACGTGGGCACGAACATGTTCCGCTCCCTTCTTGACCACTACCTCGGTGGGCGCCCCTCCACGGTCGAGACCGTCGCAGGCTCCGAGAACTGGGACACCAACTACTACGACGCCCAGTACCGCGGGCGCACGCAGGCCACGACTGCCGCCAACGAGATCGTGGGCGAGATCATGGGCGAGGGTGCCGTCCTTCTCAAGAACGAGAGCAATGTCCTGCCGCTCGCCTCCGGCACCGAGGTGAGCCTGCTCGGCCGCTACGCCGCCGACCCCATCTACGGCGGCGCGGGCTCCGGCACCGTCGACGAGTCCTCCTGCGTGAACCTGC
>CAZEHG010000048.1:0-11387 GCA_964512475.1 uncultured Atopobium sp. | reverse complement strand
GGCCGACAAGAAGCACACCCTGCCCAACCTCAAGGAGGACCGCGTCGTCGAGGCCGTCGGCAAGCAGGTCAAGCTCGACGAGGTCCCCGAGGACTATAAGAACGAGATCTTCAACGAGCTCGCCCAGGAGTTCCTGGCTCAGCTCCAGCGTCAGAACATCTCGCTCGACATGTACCTGCGCGCTCGCGGCGTGAAGTCCGATGACTTCATCGCCGACCTCCACGAGCAGGCCGACGAGCGTGCCCGCCAGTCCCTTGCGCTCGACGCCGTCGCCGAGAAGCTCGGCTTCGAGGCCACCGACGAGGACGTGGACAACGAGTTCGCCCGCGCCGGCATCGAGGACGTCAAGGCCACCGTCAAGCAGTGGAAGAAGGAGGGCCGCCTTCCGGCCATCCGCGACTCCATCAAGCGCACCAAGGCCCTCGACTGGCTGGTCGAGAACGCCAAGGTCACCGTCAAGGACGAGGTCGCCGAGCGCGCCGCCGAGGCTGAGAAGGCCGAGGACGCCGAGTAGACCACTGCTCAGCTAGCTGCATCTTCTTTGCCCCGAGTGAGCTTTCTGCGCGCTCGGGGCTTCGTGTACGACGCAAGGAGACACCATGCACAACCCCACCAACATCCCGCTCATCCCCTACGTCGTCGAGCAGACGCCGCGCGGCGAGCGCAGCTTCGACATCTACTCCCGCCTGCTCAACGACCGCATTGTTTTCCTCGGCGAGGAGGTCACCCGCGACTCCGCCAACCTTGTGATCGCGCAGCTCCTCTTCCTGGAGAGCCAGGACCCGGACAAGGACATCTCGCTCTACGTCAACTCGCCCGGCGGCGACGTCTATGCGGGCCTCGGCATCATCGACACGATGAACTTCATCAAGCCCGACGTCTCGACCATCTGCGTTGGCATGGCTGCCTCCATGGGCGCCGCCATCCTCGCATGCGGCGCCAAGGGCAAGCGCCTCTCGCTGCCCAACTCCATGATCTTGATCCACCAGCCGAGCTCGGGTGTCCAGGGCCAGCAGACCGATATCCAGATTGTGGCCGACGAGACCCGTTGGATTCGCCAGAAGCTCAACCAGATGCTCGCCGACGCGACCGGCCAGCCGATTGAGCGCATCAATGCCGACACCGAGCGCGACAACTACATGCGCGCGGCCGAGGCCTGCGAGTACGGCCTTGTGGACAAGGTCATCACGTCCCGTACCGAGCCTTCCATCCAGGAGTAGCGCATGCCCTCGAACAACGACGGATATACGGGTGGCTACGGCTTTCCCGGCGGCTTCGGTGGCCCCGAAGGCTTCGACGGCGGCGAGATGCGCTGTTCGTTCTGCCACAAGACCCGCTCCCAGGTGAACAAGCTCATCGCCGGCCAGGACGGCGTCTGCATCTGCGACGAGTGCATCGACGCCGCGCGCGACATGATCCATGCACAGAGCGAGCCGGTGGCTTTCGATACCTACGACGAGCTCTCGCAGCTCTCCGATGGTCGCGAGTTGCCGACTCCGCACGAGATCTATGACGAGCTCTCGCAGTACGTTATGGGCCAGGAGAACGCTAAGCGGGCCATGTCCGTGGCGGTTTATAACCACTACCGGCGCATCCTCTCGGGCAACGACGAGGTCGCCGAGGGTGCCGAGCAGGTCGAGATAGCCAAGAGCAACATCCTCTTGCTCGGCCCTACCGGCACCGGCAAGACCCTTCTTGCCCAGACCCTCGCGCGCTTCCTCGAGGTGCCCTTCGCCATCGCCGACGCCACTTCCCTCACGGAGTCCGGCTATGTCGGCGAGGACGTGGAGAACATCCTGCTCAAGCTCATCACCGCTGCCGACGGCGACGTCGCGCGCGCCGAGATGGGCATTGTCTATGTCGACGAGATCGATAAGATCGCCTGCAAGGCGGAGAACCTCTCCATCACGCGCGACGTTTCCGGCGAGGGCGTGCAGCAGTCGCTGCTTAAGATCCTTGAGGGCACCCAGGCCAGCGTCCCGCCCCAGGGCGGCCGCAAGCATCCCCAGCAGGAGCTCATCAAGATCGACACCACGAATATCCTGTTCATCTGCGGTGGCGCCTTCGTCGGCCTCGACAAGATCGTGGCCGACCGCATCGGCAAGAAGGGCATCGGCTTCAACTCCGAGGTCGCTCATCGCGTCGACGAGCACGACGTCGACCTCGTCTCGCAGGTCATGCCCCAGGACCTGCACAAGTTCGGCATGATTCCTGAGTTCGTCGGCCGCCTCCCGGTGATCACCACCACCAAGGAGCTCACGGAGGACGACCTGGTAAGGATCCTCACCGACCCGAAGAACGCGTTGGTCAAGCAGTATAAGCGTATCTTCGAGCTGGAGGGTGTCGAGCTCGATTTCGAGCCTGAGGCCCTGACCGAGATTGCCCGCCAGGCCCTGGCACGTAAGACCGGCGCCCGCGGCCTGCGCGCCATCTGCGAGTCGACGCTTCAGGACGCGATGTTCGACGTTCCTTCCGACCTCGACGTGACCAAGGTCGTCGTTACCAAGGACTCGGTCGGCGGCGGCAATCCCGTGGACATCGTCCGCAAGAAGCACTAGGTTCGCTTTCCGGTACAAAGGCCCGCAGGCATGAGCTTGCGGGCCTTCTTTGTGCGTGGTGACATCGCCGCCATCGGGACCGTCGAGGCCGCGATATCGCTTTTCGCCGGAGAGAACCTGAGGATCAACGATACCGTAAGGGGCGTCTCGAGCATCTTGTCGAGCCCGGGTGAACGCGGAAGGCATTCTCGGGGGTGCGGTTGATGGGGAAACCGGTATTTCGCCGGCCTTATAAGTCTCTTTGTTTTGCAGAATTCACGAAAGTCGTGAGCAGTTTTCTGATTTCCGAAGTAGCTGATGCGCTGATGCAAACCTGACCTGGGCTTTTGCGGTCATTAATGCTCGTCTACTCAGCTTGTTTCGAAATTGCTCACGACTTTCGTCATTTTTGAAATCAGGCACAGGCAATTTCTGCCGATCGGCCCCAAGGAAGGCAGGGCGGACAGGTGCCGGGTCCCCATGCTGCCCGTTTGGAGCGGTCGTCCCTGTTGATTATCTGCGGTGTCTGGATTGCCTTTGAAAATGAGCGCCGTCTACGCCATCGCCGCGCCCAACCGCCGGCCGAGGTATACGGCGAGCAGGCAGACGCCTACGTTGGCCACGATGTTGAGCGCCGCGCCGAGGGCGTCTCCCGTGTCGATGAGTGTGAACGTCTCGTTCGAGAAGGTGGAGAACGTCGAGAGGCCGCCGCAGAGGCCGACGGTCACGAACGCCTTGACGTTCGGGTCGACATCCACCGCCGCGCCGAGGTTCGTTGCTCGCCGATGATGAGGCCGGCGAGGACGTTCGCGACGAATGTCCCGGCGGGGAGGTCGGGCAGCGCCGTGCGCAGCGCGCCGCCGATGCCCCAGCGGCCCAGGCTCCCGAGCGCCCCGCCGAGCGCGACTGCCAGTGCTTCCATGGTTGCCCCTTCTTTCCGTGGTGTTTTGCGATTCCGGATGAATTCCAGCCGGCTCCGGTCCGGCAGCGTGCTCATTAAGCGGGGCGGTCGGATCGAGAATCCGCCTGTGTGCCAATCCGCCGGCGTGGCATGCGCGCGCAATGTCTCGAATACCAATTCTTCGCCTTTGCTGCGCAGAATCGCAGCCGAATACCATGAAAGTCGGGCACGCGCGGGCCCGTGATCGGTATTCAGCCGATTCTTGAAGCGTGCTGCATGCGCCCGTCCTCGTAGGGGTATAGGCAGCCCTCCCTAGAGGTTGCTTCCTCCGAGCTTCATGTATGTTTTGATGATGGCTCGGCGGCGCTTGGTGCCGCCGGGGCAGGTCTTGTCGAAAGCGGGCATGATGCCCTTGTAGAGCATGATGACCTGCAGGCGCTTGGCGAGGCCTTTCGCGGTCGCGCGGGAGTCCTCGAGCTGGGCGCGGATCTCCTCCAGGTAGGGGGAACGGCGGGCATAGTCCCAGAAGAGGTCTGCCCCGTCGGCGTCGGGGTAGAGCCAGGGGCGGTTGTCGGGCCCCGCGAAGTGGACGATTTTGGGGTCTTGGCGCGCCTGCTCGTATTCCTCGCGCACGTCGGCAGGGGCGTTCGCGATGATATGCGTGCGGCGAAGGTGCTGCCAGTCCATGAGGTAGTTCCACTTCATGGGGATCCGCACATAAATGCCGTTGACGACCTTGTTGAGCACGTCCTGGTCGAGCCAGCGCCACATGCGCTCGGTACTTATACGCAGGAACTCCTCAGGCGTGACGGTGCGGCGCAACTCAGCCAGGTTCATGACGAGGACGCCCGCCTGGAAGTAGTCGTGCGGGTCGTCCATGCCGAGCTCGTTCTGCAGATATGGACCCACGGACTCGTCGTAGCCGTCGATCTGTCCGATGGTGTCGGCGTCGCGGGTGGCCCCGAGCTTGTAGCCTTGGACGTCCGTGTCGTATAGTTCCGCGATGTCGGCGTTGACGATGAGGTCGGAGTCCAGGTAGATGGCCTTATCCACGTTGGGGAGGAGCTGGGGCGCCAGGAGCCTGAAGTAGGTCTCGGGGCGGAAGTGCCCATGGTGGGGGAGCTCGATGTCGCCGAGCGCGGCGTCCACGTCGAGGAACCCGATTCCGACGTTGGCTCCCTTGGTCTGGCGCGAGAGCGTGATCATGCTGGTGGGAGAGAGGTCTCGCGTGAGGACGATGATGTCGTAGCGTCGGCTCGCGCTCGCGTTGTCCACGATGGACTGCGTGGCGACCGAGAGATAAGGAACGAAGCTCTCGCTGCAGGCGAAGACGATGACCACGTCGTCGAGCGGCAGGTCGAGCCCGGTGGACGAGGAGGCGAGCATGGTCCCCGTGAGGGCCTGGGCCTGCGACTCTGCCTTATGGGCAGGCATTCTCAGGTGTTTGATCAACTGACGAACCCTTTGCTCGTGCGGTTACGGTTCTTCTTACTGTAACATTCGGCCGCCACCGTCGCCCCACAAAGGCGTTGCCTTGAAGCAACCCCCACAGGGAAGCTCCCCGCGGGGGTTGCTCCGCTTCGGTCGCGGACCTGGCCGGGGGTTCTTCTCGCCGCGTCGATGAGAAGGGCCGCCGCCGGCGCTATTCCTGGACCTTCAGGGCCTCGGCCATGGACACGCGCTTGATTGAGCGCGTGTGGAGAAGCGCGACCACCAGATACGTCGCGAAGCCGGCGGCAATCGTCGCGGCGATGGCGTAGGCGGGCACGTAGATTTCGATGTTGCCGCTGTAACTCGCCATCATCGAGCGATAGAGCGCCGTTATGCCGCAGATGATCAGCGGCTGGGTCGTCACGAGCGAGACGGCAACGCAGACGGTGATGGAGCGCAGGAAGAGGATGGAGATCTCGCTGTCCCGGTAACCGAAGACCTTCATGTAGCTGATCGATCGCGCCGAGTGGTCGAGCACCGCCTTGGTAAGCAGGTAGATGAACAGCAGGAAGATGAAGACCGAGAGGCCCACCATGATGCCGATGAGGTCGCCCATCATGTCGACGAACTGGTCGCCGATGGCGCGCATGTCGCTCGGCGTGGTCTCGGAGGCGAAGTAACGCGCGTCGAGCGCGAGCGCCTCGTCGCTCGCGTAGGCGTTGAAGTAGCCCGTGTCGTTGCCGAAGTACTCGTTGAAGTCGGCGAGGCTCATGTAGATGCCCATGCTGGACTTGGTGCCCCAGGTTGAGTCATCGCTGTAGGTCAGCGTGCGGGTCTCGTCCTCGTACTTGTCGTAGAGGGAGACCTCGTCGCCGTCCTTCCAGCCGAACTTGTCCACGAGCCCGGCGCCGACCACGACGCGGCCGTCGCCGACGCCGAGGTCCTTCCAATAAGCCGAGCCCTCCTGGACGCCGTAGACGGTGATGGTCTCCTCGCCGTTTCCCTCGCCGCGGTCGTACTGCAGCGTGTAGACCGCGTACTTCTCGGCTTGGGCGATGGCGGCGGCCCCGTTGTCCGTGGTGTTGACGGGGTGGATATCGTCGTTGTCGGCGTCGATCTCCGAGGCGCGCTCGATGAGGTCGACCGCGTCGTCGCGGCTCATGCCGAGCGCGCCCGCGACGGCGTCGAGCTTCTCGTAGAGGGCGTCCTGGGCGTCTCTCGTCGTCGCCGCCGCGTCCTGCGCGGCCTGCAGGTTCGCCGCGGTAGGCGCGCCTTGCGCCGTGGCCAGGGCGTCCTTGGCGGCATTGGCCGCGTCCTCGAGCGTGTCGGAAGCGTCTTCGGCCTTGGCGAGAAGCGCCGCGTCCACGTCCTGCAGCGCGTCGACGGCTGCCCATTGCGCGCGCTCCTCGTCGGTGCCCTCGAGCTCAAGCGGGGCCTTGAGCGTGTACTGGTGCTCGGCTACCAGGCTGTTCTCGAGGTTGTCGGCGTAGTGCTGCATGGTGGGCAGCACCGCCAGGCCGAAGAGCAGGAGCAGCGAGGCGAAGGCGATGCCCACGAACAGCGTGGCGAAGTTGCCGAGGTTGCGCAGGAAGACCCGCAGGCGGAAGCGGGCCGTGAAGCCGAGGCACTCCGGCAGGGCGATCCCGCGCTTGGTGCCCGTCTTCCCGCTCGTCTCGTGTCGCAGGAACTGCAGCGGCGTCTTGCCCACCTTGCGCAGCAGGCCTGCGAGCGTCACGGCCACGAGCACCGCCTCGGGCACCACCGCCGTCTGGACGAAGACCGCCCAGCTCCAGCTCACATGGAACGGCGGCAGGCTGTAGGAGCCGTAGTAGAGGTCCTTCATGGGGTTGGTGAAGACGGCGACTCCCAGCACCGATCCGGTGACGGCGGCCAGAAGGCCGACGGCGGCGGGCAGCAGCAGGTAGTGCAGGACGAGCTCGCGCCTGCGGTAGCCGCTGGCGAGCAGCGTGCCGATGATCGCGCTCTCCTCCTCGATGGTCGCCGAGGTGAGCACCACGAACACGAACGCCATGATGACCACGATGATCTCCAACAGGACGACCCACATGGCAGAGTCGCCCGAGATGTCCTCGGCCGCGTAACCGATGCCCTGGTTGGCGTCTGCGTCGGTGAGGTCGTCCACGCGCGCGTCGGCGTCGGTGAGCGCGCTCACCATGTCCTTCTCGATGTCGGTGCGCTCGGCCACGGAAAGGCCGCGGTCGTTGAACGTGAACGAGTACACGTAGGCGGGCGCGGCGCCGGCATCCTCGAGCGCGCGGAAGCCGGACTCGGAGACCTCGGCCACGCCGTAGCTCAGGGTGTTCACCGTGAAGGAGGAGTTGTCCTGGAAGAGCGCCTGGCTGTCCGGTTGGGTCATGATGCCCACGATCCGGTATGGGCGGCCCGAGAGCTCGACCTCGTCGCCCACGGTAAGGCCGTTGTTTGCCGCGAAGACGCGGTCGACGGCCACCTCGTCGTCTGCCTCGGGAACCGCGCCCTCGCAATAGGCGGCGATGTCGACCTCGGTGCGGTGGGCATAGGTGCGCAGGGTGCGCCTATCGGCCTCCTCGTCCCCGGGCCTTTGGAGCGTGGCGTCGATGGAGAAGTTCTCGTAGATCCTCATGCCGCCCTTGGCGTCCGCGGCCCCCGCCGCGGCGTCGAGCTGCGCCTGCGCGGCCTTGAACGACGTGGTGAAGCGCCCGTCCTCAATGACGTAGGCGTCGCGCATGCCGTCCATGATGACCTCGATGGAGTGCGCGGCATGAAGGAAACCGGAGGTGAGGGCCACCGGTTATAGAACTGGAAGACGAACCCGAGCTCTCGGCGGCGGTACTCGCCGAGGTCCTTCTTTCCGAGGGAGGTGAGCTCGGTTCCGGCGACCGATATCGTCCCGCCGTCCGCGCCCTCGAGGCCTCCGATCAGGTTGAGGAAGGTCGATTTGCCAGAACCCGAGGGGCCGAGCATGACGCAGATCTCGCCCTTGTTGACGGTCGTGGTTATGCCGTCGAGGACCTGGGCTCGGGCATCGCCGTCGCCGTAGTGCTTCTTGAGGCCATCGACCACGAGGTAGGGGGGTTGTGCCCTTCATGGGACGCTCCGTTTCCTTGTTCACGGCCGTGTCCGGCCTGAAACCAGAGTTAGCCTAGGTTTAAGTTCGAGTAAGCTAACTCTAACACAGGTTGGGAGCGGAAGGCGGGCTTGGGGAGAAGCCCCGCCCGGAAGCGGAGGGCGGGCATGGCGAGAAACCCAGCCGACCGGCGGGGCGCCGTTCGGTGGGGATGTGCGACAGTGGTCGGTTTGCAAGCGCGGGGCCCAAGCGGTGCCCTGAGCGCCGTTTGGGGGCCTTAACCGCGCGTCTTCGCGGGCGGCTCACCGGAGCGGATGCGCAGCAGGAGGGCGTCGACGGCCTCGGAAAGGGAACGGCGCGCGCGGCCGAGCCGGGGTTTCTTCATGAGGCGCTCGAGGCGGTCAGGACGGGGGACATAGAGGTCGGCCTCGGGGTCTAGCGCCGAGACGCGGTAGGCGGTGATGCCCTCGGGGGCGCGGAGGCCGTCGCCGAGGACGAGGGCGTCGCATGCCGACGCGTCATCGCCCGGGCGCAGGCGCGCGAACTCGATGGGGCTCTCTACGTGGGAGAGCATCTCGTAGACGGTCCCGGCGTCGGCCATGTCGTCCAGGACGAGGCCGATGGGGTCGCCCTCGGCACAGGAGAGCCCCACGCGTTTTGGTCTTCTTGTCACCGTGCGGCCTGCCTTCCTGATGAGGTTCCCGGAGCGCTATCCTTTTTAAGGCTCAATGGTACTCACGAAGGGGAATCCATGCTCGACTCGTACACGTTCTTTTCCAAGACCCGCGTGCTTTTCGGCGCCGGCAAGCTCTGCGAGCTCGGCGACCAGGAGCTTCCCGGCAAGCGTGCCCTGGTCGTGACCACAGGCGGAAAGTCCGTCAAGGCCAACGGCTACCTGGACCGCACGATTGCGGAGCTCGACCGCGCCGGCGTCTCGCACGTGCTGTTCGACCGCATCGAGCCGAACCCGCTTCGTCAGACCGTCAACGACGGCGGTCGGCTCGCGCGCGCCGAGGGCTGCGACTTCGTGCTCGCCCTCGGCGGCGGCTCGGTCATGGACGCCTGCAAGGGCATCTGCGCCGTGGCCGCGAACCCCGTGCCCGCGGCCGACGGGGGCGAGTCGGCGCGCGACGTCTGGGACTACGTCACGGGCGGCACCGCCAAGGGCATGCGCATCGAGAAGGACCCGCTGCCGCTCGTGTGCGTGACCACCACCGCGGGCACCGGCTCCGAGGTCGACGCGGGCGCCGTCATCTCCTGCGAGGAGACCGACGAGAAGCTGCGCCTGGGCGACCTGCGCCTGATACCCGTGCTCGCGGTCGTAGACCCCGAGCTCATGCTCACCGTGCCCGCGCGCCTGACGGCGTTCCAGGGCTTCGACGCCCTGTTCCATAGCATCGAGTGCTTCATCGCGAACAATGGCAACTTCATGAGCGACATGATCTGCCGCGCCGGCATCGCCCACGCCGCCTCCTCGCTCGCTGCCTGCGTCGCCGACGGGTCCGACCTCTCGGCACGCTCCGAGCTCGCTTTCGCGAACACCCTCGGCGGCTACGCCATGGTCGCTTCCGGCTGCTGCGGTTGCCATGGCACCGAGCATGCCATGAGCGCTCACCACCACAGCCTGCCCCACGGCGCGGGACTCATCATGATCGCGCGGGCTTATCACCAGCACATGATCGACGTCCACGCCTGCGACGAGCGCTACGTGGAAATGGCCCGCCTCATGGGCAACGCCGGCGCGGGCGAGCCGGCGGACTTCATCGCCGAGCTCGACCGCCTCATGCGCGAGTGCGGCGTCGACGGCCTCAAGATGAGCGACTGGGGCATCGAGGAGGACGAGCTCGACGCGATGGCCGAGAACGGCCTCTCCACGAACGCGGCGCTCTACGCGCACGACCCGGCGCCTCTCTCCCACGACGACGTTGTCGCGATCCTGCGCGCGAGCTACCGGTGACGGCGCGGCCGGGGCCTCCGTATCATTCCCGTAACGCTCACGTTGCCTGACGGCCTCACGACGGGTGTTAGACTCCCTTATCGTCTGCACAAGCCGATAGGGGAGTTTTTTCATATGTCCGCAGCTCACAAGGTCGCAACAGAGACTAAGACCACTGCTCAGGTGCTCGTCGACTGCCTCAAGGCCGAGGGCGTCGACGTGATCTTCGGCATCCCGGGCGAGGAGAACCTCGACCTCATGTTCGCCATCAAGGAGGCGGGCATCCGCTTCATCCCGACGCGCCACGAGCAGGGCGCGGCCTTCATGGCCGACGTCTACGGGCGTCTCACGGGCCGCGCGGGCGTGTGCCTGGCCACGCTCGGGCCGGGCGCGACGAACCTCGTCACCGGCGTGGCGGACGCGTTTCTCGACGGCGCCCCGCTCGTGGCCATCACGGGCCAGGTATCGACCGAGCTCATGCAGCTCACGAGCCACCAGTACCTTGACCTGTCCGCGATGTTCGCGCCCATCACCAAGCGCTCCAAGGTGGTCATGAGGCCTGATACCGTGGCGGAGATCGCCCGTCTTGCCTTCAAGTACGCCGAGGCAACGAAGCCGGGCGCCACCCACATCGACCTGCCCAAGAACATCGCTCACATGTCGAGCCCGGCCAGGCCCCTGCGGCGCCAGCAGCCTCCGGCGCTCTATGCCGACCCCGCGAGCGTCTCGGAGGCTGCCCGCCTTATCTCCGAGGCGAGCAACCCCGTTATCCTCGCCGGCGCCGGCGCCGTCCGCGGACAGGCGGCCCAGGCCGTGACCACCATGGCCGAGCGCCTGCACATCCCGGTCGTCCAGACCATGATGGGCAAGGGCGTCATCCCCTGCGACAACAAGTACCGCATGGGCGTCGTCGGTATCCCGCAGCACGACTACATCATCGACGCTTTCGATATGGCCGACCTGGTTATCGGCGTCGGCTACGACCTCGTGGAGTGCGCGCCCAAGAAGTGGCACACCCACGACGACATGAAGATCATCAACATCTCGGGCCTGCCCGCCGACGTAAACCAGCAGTACGAGCCTGACGTCGAGGTCGTGGGTGACCTCTCCGACAGCATCTACCAGATCCTGCGCACCGCCCGCCGCGACGATAAGCCCGAGCCCGAGGCGATGCTCGCCGTGGGCAAGCGCCTGCACGAAGAGCTCGAGGAGCAGGGTCGGGACATGTCGTTCCCGATGAAGCCCGGTAAGGTCATCTACGACATGCGCAAGGTCTTGGGCAAGTCCGACATCCTCGTCTCCGACGTGGGCGCCCACAAGATTTGGATCGGTCGCGAGTACCCCTGCTACGAGCCGAAGACCTGCCTCATCTCCAACGGCTTCGCCTCGATGGGCTTTGCGGTGCCCGGCGCCTTCGCGGCGAAGCTCCTCAACCCCGATAAGCGCGTGCTCGCCGTCTCCGGCGACGGCGGCTTCATGATGAACTCGCAGGAGCTCGAGACCGCCGTGCGCGAG
>CAZEHG010000047.1:4831-11429 GCA_964512475.1 uncultured Atopobium sp. | reverse complement strand
AACTTACCGGAACACCCGTGCACAAAAAGCGGCGGGACCGCTCAGCAGCCCCGCCGCAATGCACAACTCGATGAATCCGCGCGCTTACGCCTCGGCCACCGGCTGGGCGAGCACAGTGCCCTCCGGGAACGCCCGGCGGAACAGGAAGCGGGCGATGGGGCCGGCAACCAGCAGGTTCCACGGCAGGGCCATGATGAAGTTCCAGGGGATGTTGGTGAGCCAGACCATCGGCACGACGGCGAGGGTGCCGGCGTGCAGCGCGCCCTCGAAGGCGCCGTAAAGGCTCATGATGATGACCATCGGGAAGACCATGCAGGTAGAAACGGCGAACGTCATGGCGCGCGGGCTCGACTTGCCCGGGGTCACCAGGTGCTTGAAGGCGAAGCCCTTGGCCAGCGGGCTCGCGACGAACCAGTCGCAAAGCATGGCGAAGATGTATGCGGGCGGGAAGCCGATCCACGCGTCGGCGATGACCTCGGCGGTCACGGCGCCGTGCTGGCGCGCAACGTTGTAGATGCTCATCCAAAGCACCATCAGGAAGCACATGATGAAGGTGAACAGAAGGCTCTCACGCTTGTTCTTGGGCATAAAGAAAAACACTCCTCAAAGGTAGAAGTCCTGTCTCGACGGGAGGCACGCCGCCCAAAGGCGAGCGTCCCGGAGCCAGCGCTGCGCAGGCCATACTACGCGATGTAAACACCTCTTCGTAAGCGTTTAGTTTATGGAGATTGCCCCGATGATCCGGTAGGGCTGCGCTATAGTTTTGCTCGGTTTCGCGCGGCGCTCGCGAGCCGTCCGTTTACATACGCGCCCCGAAGACATTAAATGTCGCCCTTCCATTGTCGGACGGAGGGGCGGCATTTTCGTGTTTACGGGGCGCCAACCGACCAAAAGAGCCGAAGGGAGCCGCCCACAATGCAGCACAAACGCATGCCTCAGAGCACAATCGAGTCCGTCTTTTTCACCGCCATCACCGCGTTCTTCATGGTGTACTTCATGACCCTCTACAACACGGTGCTTGCGACCGGTAGCTTTACCAACCATACCTTCCTCATCGCCGCGCAGAGCATGTGGCTGGAGTACATCCTCATCTTCCTGTGCGCGTACTTCATCTCGAGCCCCGCGGCCAAGCACTTCGCGTTCCAGGTGGTGCGCCCCGGTGACCGCCAGATATACATCATCCTCGCCATCCAGGTCTTCACCGTCGTGTTCCAAGTGGCGCTCGCGAGCATCCTGGGCGTGTGGCACGGCTACGGCTTCACGCGCCAAATCGTGCCCGACTACATCATGACGTACTGCCGCAACTTCATCATGGCGCTGCCGCTGCAGCTCATCATCGCCGGGCCGCTCGCCCGCGCCATCTTCCGCGCCATCTTCGGCCGCGAGGAGCAGGAGCGCATGGATGCCGAGGACGAGCACATCGCCCGCGAGGAGCTCGCCTAAAGCCAGCCGACACCGACTGGTTCCGATTCGCCGGCACCAGTTCACAAAGCGTTAACGAAATGAGGGTTGCGTCAGCTCACTGCACCGGAGTAAAGTGAGCGGCAACGCGCAGACAACGATTCCGAAGAGAGGAGCGCCGAACATGTTCAGGTCCCTGAACAACAACTGGTGGTGGCGCAACTCGATTACCTTCGGTCAGTCGTGAGTCTCGTCGCGCCATACATTCGCGAACATGAGGGCTCCCGGTTTGGCCGGGAGCCCTTTTTTGTTCAAACCGACTTCTAAGGAGAGAAGAACATGTCCGATCAGAACGCCAACGAGCAGCAGTCCCGCACCGTCACCTCCGTCGACCACGGTGCCCTCGACCTCAAGTCCCTTACCCTCTATGCCATCCTCCTGGCGGCTGGCTTCGTCCTCAACATGACCGTCTCCAAGTTCTTCAGCGGCCTCACGGGCGGCATCCTCTCGCCCGAGTTCATCATCGCCGCCTTCTGCCTCGAGATCCTGATCCTCAAACCCAATATCGGCCAAGCCGCGATCATCGGCCTTCTTGCCGGCGTCGTGATCCAGATCACCGCCTCGGTCAAGGGCCCCGACCTCATCGCCGAGCCCGTCGCGGCCGTCGTCATGGCGCTGCTCGTCAAGGCCGTCGGCAACAACGGCGCGAAGAGCGCGCTGCCCCTCGTCGGCACCTTCGTCGTCACCTGCATCTCCGGCCTCATCTACGCCGTCATCTTCGCCTGCCTCGTCCAGCGCAACCCCGCCCTCATCGGCGTCATGGCCCCGGTCGTCGCCGCCACCGGCGTCTGCAACGCGGTCATCGTCGCCGCGCTCTTCATCCCCGTGAAGAAGGCCCTCAAGCTCAACGACTAGCCCATCTGGCAAGAAACACCCCGCTCCCAGCAAGAACCCCGCCCAACGCAGACCCCGCGGATCACCCGCACCCTCAGAAAGGAACCCACCATGTCCCAGCAGCCCCGCACCGTTTCCACCGACGCCAAGCAGGGCGGCGTCATCGATATCAAGTCCCTCGTTCTTCTCGCCATCCTGCTCGCCGCCGGCTTCATCCTCAACATGACCCTCGGCAACGCGCTCGCCATCGTCGGCATCAAGCCGCAGTTCATCATCGCCGCCTACGCGCTCGCCATCCTGCTCACCGACGCCGGCTTCGTTCAGGCCGCCATCTTCGCCGTGATCTCCGCCTGCGTCTGCCAGCTCACAACCTCCATCCCCGGCCTCAACTTCGTGACGGAGCTCTGCGGAGCGCTCGCCATGGCCGCCCTCATCAAGCTGCCCCTCAACGTGGCCGGCAAGTCCGTGACCCCGCTCGTCGCCGCCTTCGTGACCACGCTGCTGTCGGGCGCCCTGTTCGCCGTGATCGGCACGCTCGTCATGGGCGCGGCGCTCGGCACCGTCGTCGTCAAGGTCCCGCTGGTCCTGGGCACCGCGGTCTTCAACGCCGTCGTGGTCCAGGCGCTCTACTTCCCGCTGCAGAAGGTCCTCGGCAAGTAATTCTCAGGTACCATGTAAAGCGCCGGCCGCGACGTTCGGACCGGCGCTTCTTTTTTGTGGACGCTTAGAAAGGCCACGCAGTGAGCAACTCAAGCAACTCGCAGCCGATCATCGAGCTCAAGGACGTCTCGTTCGCCTACGGGCAGGACGCGGCGCGGGCGCTCGACCACGTGAACCTCGCCGTCAACGAAGGCGAGTTCGTGGGCATCATCGGCCCCTCGGGCGCCGGCAAGTCGACGCTCGCCGCCGTCATGAGCGGTGCCATCCCCCACCACTACACAGGCCAGCTCTTCGGCGCGACCTACGTCAACGGCCAGGACACCTGCGAGGTCACCCTCACGGACATCAGCCGCATCGTCGGCAGCGTCCTGCAGGACATCGACTCCCAGATGGTCGCCTCCGTGGTCGAGGACGAGATGCTCTTCGGCCTCGAGAACTTCGGCGTGCCGCACGACCAGATCGAGGAGCGCATCTCGCAGACGCTCGAGACGGTCGGCATCTCCCATCTGCGCGACCGCGAGATCGCCAAGCTCTCCGGCGGACAGAAGCAGAAGGTCGCCATCGCCGCCATCCTCGCGCTCGCCCCGCGCGTGCTCGTGCTCGACGAGCCCACCGCCGCGCTCGACCCGGCGAGCTCCACGCTCGTCTTCGAGACGCTGCGCAAGGTCAACGAGCTCGCGCGCATCACGGTCGTTGTCATCGAGCAGAAGGTCGCGCTTCTGTGCAAGTACTGCGAGCGCGTGCTTGTGCTCTCCGAGGGCAAGCTCGCCTTCGACGGCGAGCCGCACGAGGTCTTCGGCCACGCGCGCGAGCTGCGCGCCATGGGCGTGGACAGCCCGCGCGTCGCGCGCATCGCGAACAGCCTGCTTGAGCACGGCGTCGTCGAGAAGATCGAGCGGCCGTGCCTGAACGTCTCCGAGGCGAAGGAGCTCATCTCCGGACTCGTGGGCGGCTCCGGCCCGAGCGTGGCCCCGCTCGGGGAGCGCGTGGGCAAACCCGCCTCCGCCCTCATCCCCGACGCCGTCAGGCCCACGCGACCTTCTCGCCACAAACCGGCGGCGCGCGCCTGCGCCGAGGGCGCCGAGCCCGTGGTCGAGGTCGACGGGGTCAGCTTCGCCTACCCCAACCGCGGCGACTCCGTGACCGACCTGAACATGCGCGTCTACCCCGGCGAGCTCGTCGGCATCATCGGCCAGAACGGCGCGGGCAAGACGACCTTCACCAAGCTGCTCAACGGCCTCTTCAAGCCCAAGACAGGCACGATCCGCATCGCCGGCCTCGACACGCGTGAGGTCCCCACGAGCGCGATCGCGGCGCGCTGCGCGACCCTCTTCCAGAACCCCGACCGCCAGATCTGCAAGGACACCGTGCTTGAGGAGGTCGCGTTCGGCCTCACCCTCCACGGGACGCCGCAGGACGAGGCCGAGCGCCGCGCCGCCGACGTCATCGCCCGCTTCGACTTGCCGGCGGGCGAGTCGCCCTTCTCGCTTTCCCGCGGGCAGCGCCAGATGGTCGCGCTCGCAAGCGTCGTCGTCCTCGACCCGCAGGTCGTGCTGCTCGACGAGCCCACGAGCGGCCTCGACTACCGCGAGTGCATGACCGTGATGGAGACCGTCCGCGAGATGGCCGAGCGCGGCTGCGCCGTGATCATGGTCTGCCACGACATGGAGGTCGTGAGCGACTTTGCCGGCCGCATCGTCGTCATGACCAACGGTAGGATCGTGGCGCGCGACGAGGCGGACGCCGTGTTTGCCAACGACGAGCTGATGGCCGCCGCCTACGTGGAGCCGCCGCAGGTCATCGCCCTCTCGAAGGAGCTCGCAACGGACGTCTCGCCCGAGTTCGCGGGCATCAGCCAGGTTTCCGGCATCGTCGACCTCGTGGAGGAGATGGTCAACCGTGGGTAGCGTCATCGACTACATCCCGGGCAATTCCCTGCTGCACAAGCTGAACCCGGTCACCAAACTCGCGCTCGCCGCCGCCATCATCCTGGCGACTTTCCTCGGCGACACCTATGCCCTGCTCATCGCCCTGCTCGTGCTCACGTTCGTGCTCGGCGCCTACGCCAAGGCGAGCGCCGGGCTCGTCACCTTGGCCAAGCTCATGGTGCCGCTCTCGGCGATCATGCTCGTGCTGCAGACCGCGTTCATCCGCACGGGGGACACGCTCTTTGCGTGGGTCACCATGGACGGCGTGGTTACCGGCACGAAGGCGGCCCTGCGCCTGTTAGGCGTCGCGCTGCCGCTCATCCTCATGCTGACCGTGACCAAGCTGAACGACCTGGCCAACGCCGTGGTCGAGGTGCTCCACGTGCCGTACCGCTACGCGTTCACCTTCACCACCGCGCTGCGCTTCGTGCCCGTGTTCAGCCAAGAGATGAACGCCATCATGGAGGCGCAGACCGCGCGCGGAGTGGAGTACGACACGAAGAACCCCATCAAAAAGATCCAGCTCATGCTGCCGCTGTGCATCCCCCTGCTGGTGAGCTCGGTCGGCAAGACCGACGCCACGGCGCTCGCCGCCGAGCAGCGCGGCTTCTACCTGCGCACCCGCGAGAGCAGCTATAAGCGCTACCCCATGGCCGGCGGCGACTACGCCGTCCTCGCCTGCTGCGTCGCCCTTATCGCCCTCGGCGTGTTGTTCTAAGCACCCGCCTACAGCCCAGCCGGCGTCCTTCAGAGTTCGGAAGGCTTCCAAACTTCAGAAGACTTCCGAATTTTGATTGCGATCCATATATGCGCAGGTAAAGCGCTTATCATCGGCTGCTTAAGACCGCCCCCATAGTTTGGAAGCCTTCCGAACTTGAGGGGGCGGCGCTGCAAAGAAGAACGCCCGAGGGGCGCTTAGGTTCCTCCTCGGGCGTTCTTCTTTGTGCTCATGTGCCATTCCGGGTGTTTGACCTTTTGTGTCATGCAGTTCCTCTTGTCGAATCGATCGTTTACTACGGGGCGAGAAGGGCGTTAGTGCGTGACCGTGGTGACCTGGCCGCTATCGGCGTCGGTGTTGGTGCAGGTGAAGCCGCTGACCTGACCGCTGCCGTTGACGTGGACCTCCATCTTGTAGGTCTTTGCGACCTCGGTGCTCCAACCGGCGGTGGGGTTGTCATCGTGGGAAGCGACGCTGACGGTGACGTTGGCGACGCCGTTGTCGCAGTCCGTGACCTGTGTCGCGAGGCAGATTTCCTCGGCGCTGTTAAGATCGGCGCCCTTGCCGCGGGTCAGCTCTGCGTACAGGCCGGAAGACGGGTCGACGAAGGAAGCGACCGTGTTGACCCAGTTGTCGACCGGGGCGCTCTCGGAGTCGCTGTTGCTGGTTACCTTGGCGTTGGTGAACCATGCCTTGCAGAACCGGACGGCGGCGTTCTTGATGACCTGGTTGCCCTGGGACTGGAAACCGTTCGCGAAGGACGCGTCGTTATCGGTGTTCTGGTCGGTGTTGTTCTGCTGGTTGTTCTGCTGAGCCTGCTGTGCCTTCTGCTGAGCCTCGGCGTCGGCCTTGGCCTTCGCTTCGGCTTCCGCCTGTGCCTTGGCCTTCGCGTCAGCCTCGGCCTTGGCCTTCGCTTCGGCGTCCGCCTTGGCCTTCGCGTCAGCCTCGGCCTGCTGCTGCGCCTTCTTCTGCGCCTCGGCCTGCTGCTGCGCCTTCT
>CAZEHG010000047.1:0-4731 GCA_964512475.1 uncultured Atopobium sp. | reverse complement strand
GCCTCGGCCTGCTGCTGCGCCTTCTTCTGCGCCTCGGCCTGCTGCTGCGCCTTCTGGCTGTTCTGCGCGTCGGACTTCGCGTCCGTCTTGGCGCTCGTGGTGGTCTTCGCGCCGGCTTTCGCATTGGTCTTGGTATCGGTCTTCGTGTCGGTCATCGGGGTGGCCGCAGTGTTCTTGACATCCGTCTTTGCGTCGGTCTGCTGCGCAGTGGCCTGGGTCGCCGTCTGCTGAGCAGGCTGAGCGCCCTGGCCGCGCATCAGGAAGAAGGCGCCCGCGCCGGCACCGGCGCCCACCACGAGCGCAGCGGCAACCATAGCGGCAAGCACGGCGTTCTTACGGCGGTTGCTCCGGTTCGGGCCGCCCGAGTAAGGCGCGTTCCCCGCAACGGGAAAGTTAGTGGTCATGTTGGCCTCCTCAACCTGAGAGATTTCAGCTCCGCAAACAGGGCAAACCTTGACGTCGTCGGTGACCTGGAACCCGCAGTTGTCGCAGTAACGCATGATGGCCTCCCTAATACTGAAAAGGGCATTTACTTCGCGATTCCGGAAACACATTTCCTGAATCGAGAGGTGCTGCTTTTCGATTCCGAGCGCGTCTTTCTTTTTTGTCGCTTCTTCTTGCTTCGCGATCGAAAGAACTTCGCTCTTGAATCGTTGGTGCCATGGAACGTATTTGGTTGTGAGTAATGAGATGGGAGCTCAGCTGAGAAACTCTTCGTTCTCTGTGAGCAATGTAAATGTATCATGCTTCGCAAGACTGTCAAGCGAGAATTCCATCTTTTTTCTCCCCAAGAATTGCCCCGAGAATTGCCAGGCTGTCCGACCTCATCAACCAGTTCACGGGCCCCGCGCGCCGACAAAAAACCGCCCGAGGCGATGCTCGTTGCACCACCTCGGGCGGTCTTCTTGCCGGCTCAGCCGCCTAATACGTCGTCGAGTACGTCTTGCCCGTCTCGTTATCGGTGTAGTAGCAGGTAAAGCCGGTGATCTTGTTGCTGTCATTGAAGCCGACCGACATCACGTAGGTGTAGAGCGGCTCGATGCTCCAGTTGGAAGTCGGGTTCTCTCGGTGCGCGGCGACGTCGACCGTGACCCTAACGGTGTTTCCCTCATAGCTCACGAGCTCCGCGCCCGTGCAGATGTCCTCCGCATCGAGGATATCGGCGCCCTTGCCGCGCATGAGCTCGGCGTACAGGCTCGAAGACGGGTCGAGATAATCGCAGACCCGGTTAACCCAGTCGTCGATCTCGGCATAGCTGGCGTCGCTGTCGCTCTTCACGGTCACGTTCGTCCACCAGGTCTTGCCGAACTCGAGCGCCGCCTGCTTGCGGACCTGCGCGGAAGCGTCATCGGTCGTCGCATCTGTGACGGCGTCGCTGCCGGAGGCGGAATCGGGCTTCGTCTGCGCCGAGGACCCGCCCGTGGCCGTAGGCTTCGAGTCGCTCGTCTCGGTCGAGGTCGCGGTCTTCTCATCCGTCGACGTGGACGAGCCGGACTTCTGGTCCTGAGCGGCCGTCTGCTGTGCAGCCGAGCCGGCGTTGCCGCTCAACGCGATAAACGCGCCCGCGCCGACACCGCCGAGCACGAGCGCACCGACGATGACCGCCGCTACCAGGACTTTCCTGCTCGCGGGTTTCTTCGCAGCAGGCGCGCCCGGCACGTTTTCCGCGTACGGCCGCGCCGCGTAGGGCTGCGCTGGCTGGGCCTCGGCCCGGCCGCCCACCGCCCCGGGGACCGAGGCCATCCTGCGCGTCACGTCCGCCGCTTGGTCGCCGGCCGCCGGAGCGACGGCCGCGCCGCACCCGGGGCAGAATCTGACGTCGTCCTCAAGCCGGGTCCCACACTTCGTGCAGTAGCGCATAGTTTGCCCTCCTTGCTTGAACGGATAGCCTGATGACTCATTCGGGGAAGACCGCGCTCCGATCTATGTTCGGCCGGAACATCGCCGCCGAAGGAACTACGTCTATACCCTTTTCCGACCAGGAATAAACAGCCGCCGGCTCTTTGGCGGCGGCAAGAAGCTCGGGCCTTCTCTTCCCCAGCGCTCCCCTATCCGCAGTCGGCCACGAACTCGCAGGTCTCGGCATTGAACCCCGACCCCATGCGCGCGGCGGCGAAGTCCACGCACCACTGACGCGAGAAGTCTGAGCAGCCGTCACAGTACCTGATCAGGTTCTGGCTCGCAAGCTCCTCGGTGTAGTCGCGCAGGGGATACACCGAGAAGTTCGTGCCCTCGGCCTTGTGGTTCACAAGGATCTCCATGCCGCAGGCCTTGACCTGGGCGCCGTCCTCACCGAAGTCGAACGTGAGCTTGGCCATGCCCTCGACCATCGTGTCCTTGCGCAGCTGGCCGGACACGAAGTTGCCCGTGGACCAGAAGCACGGGACCCGGCGCCCGTCGGAGGCGTCGAGCCACTCGAACGGCTGGATCACATGCGGGTGGTCGCAGATCACGGCATCGGCCCCCTGGTCGGCAAGAAGCCCCGCCCAGTAGCGCTGGACGCTGTCGGCCTCCTCGGCGTACTCGGTGCCGCAGTGCGGAAAGGCGACGATGACGTCGGCCCCGGCTTCCCGAGCCAGGGCCAAGTCCTGCTCGATGCGTGACTCGTCCAGCATACGGACCGCCCACGGCGCGCCGTCGGGCAGGGCGATGCCGTTGGTCGTCGCGGTGTAGCTCAGGATGGCGACGCGCCGGCCGTTCTTCTCGACGATGGAGACGCGCTCGAAGTCCGCCTCGTTGTCGTAAATGCCCGTGACCGTGATCTGCGGGTAGTGCTCGCGCCAATACGAGAGCTCGGACTCGATCCCCGCCAGGCCCTGGTCCATCGCATGGTTGTTCGCGTGTATGGCCACGTCGAAGCCGGCGGCGACCTCGGCGTCGATGATCTCCTGCGGCCCGTTGAACGTCGGGAAACCCTGGAACCCGAACGACTCGCCGGCCAGCATCGTCTCTTGCTCGACCACGGCGATGTCGGCAGGCTCGATATCGGCCTTAACGTGCGCGTACAGGTGGTCGTAGTTGCGCGAGCCGTCCTCGAGCATGCCGCTGCCGTAGACGTTCTGGTGAAGGAGCACGTCGCCGACGGCGTACAGCGTGAGCTCGGAGGCTGCGGCTCCCGTCTGCGCCGTCGTGGCCGCGCCGGCAGAGGCGCTCGGGTCCTGGCGATCGTAGACAACGCCCTTGGCATCGGGCACGGCGGTTGCGGCGCCGTCCTTCCCGGCGTCGTTCTTCTCGGCGCCGCCACAACCGGCAAGAAGCGAGCAGCCGAGGCCGAGCGCCGCCACGAAGGACCGGCGCGTGAGGGCGCGCGAGGACGCGAAGCCCTGAGGAAGCTGACGGTCTCTCATATGCGCCGCCCTTCTTTCCGCCTAAGAGAAATCGGCCGTGAACTCGCAGGTCTCGGCATCGAAGCCGCTGCCCAGACGATTCTGGCAGAAATCGATGCACCACTCGCGGGTGAAGCCGCCGTCCTCGAGGTTGGGAGACACCGCCGCGGCGAGCTCTTCGGTATAGTCGACGAGCTTATACGTGGTGAGATTCGCGTCGTAGACTTTATGCGTCACGAGCGCGGTGAGGCCGGCCGACGCCACCGAGACGCTTCCGCCCTTGAAATCGATGACCGCGTGGCCCAGCCCGCCCAGCATAGACTGCTTGCCCACCATCGTCGAGACGAAGTTGCCGAGCGACCAGTACACGGGAACCTTGCGGCCGTCGTCGGCGTCGAGAAGCTCTACAGGCTGCATGACGTGCGGGTGGTTGCCGAAGATGACCGTGGCGCCCAGCTCGATGAAGCGCTGCGCCCACGCGCGCTGGGCATCGTTGGGACTCTCGGCGTATTCTTCGCCCCAGTGCGGGCAGACGACGATGGCCTCGGCGCCGGCGGCCTTGGCCGCCGCGAAATCGGACTCCACCTGCTCGTCGGTCAGCATGCGCACGGCCCACGGCGCGCCGTCGGGCAGGGGGATGCCGTTCGTGTCCTGCGTGAAGTTGAGGATCGCGATCTTGTGCCCCGCGCGCTCGACCACCGGCACGACGGCCGCGGCCTCCTCGGAGTCCGCCATGCCCGTGACCACCGCGTCCGGGAAATTCGCCCGCCAATACGCGAGCTCGGACTCGATGCCGGCAAGCCCCATGTCGACCGCGTGGTTGTTCGCGTGGAGGAACACGTCGAAACCGGCCGCCACCTCGGCGTCGGCGAACTCCTGCGGGCTGTTGAAGGTCGGGTAGCCGGAGAAGCCGAACGACTCGCCGCCTAGGATGGTCTCCTGGTCGAGCATGGCCACGTCATAGGACTCGATGTCGTCCTTTACGTGCGCGAACAGGTGGTCGTAGTTGCGCGAGCCGTCGGGCTGCTCGCCGCTCTTCCAGACGTAGGTGTGCACGAGGATGTCGCCCACCATGGCGATGGAGACGGACGCGTCGGGCGCGGATATGGCGCCGTCGCCGGCGGCCGCGGGCGCGGAGGTCGTGCCGCGGTCGTAGACCGTCTCCTTGGCCGCGGGGGCGGAAGACACCGCGACGTCCTTCTTGCCCGAGGAGCACCCGGCAAGAAGCCCCGCCCCACCGAGACCGAGCGCGGCGAGGAACGCGCGGCGAGAAAGGTTGCCGTTGATCATGCGCTTCTCCTTACAAGAGGCCGGGGCAGGGCCCGGCCGATGTTTCTCGGTTGCCTAGAAATCCGCGTTGCCCACGGTGCGCGGGTGCGGCAGGACGTCGCGGATGTTGTCGACG
>CAZEHG010000046.1:0-11781 GCA_964512475.1 uncultured Atopobium sp. | reverse complement strand
CGCCCGCGTTCGTGACGGCGTAGGTCACCGTGAGCTTGCCGCCGGCGACCTTGTACGAGGCGTCCAGCCTAAAAGCGAACGGGTACTGGGCGAGGGTCTCGTCGTTGCTCTCGAGGCGATAGGTCGCGCCCGTCTCGTCGCTCGCCACGAGCCGGAACTCGGACTTGCGGGCAAAGCCGTGGCGAGCGAGCCCGACCTTCTTGTCGGAGGCGGTCACGGCGCGCCCGTCGCGCAGCCCCCCGCAGATCGGGAAACAGATCGGCGCCTGCCCGGACCAGACCGCGGCGTCGGGCTGCCATAGATACTCGGTGTCGCCCAGCTTGAGCGACGTCAGCGAGCCGCCCTTCTCGCTGAGCCCGACGACGAGCTTCTCGTCGGAGATGATTACGTCCATGATGGCCATCCTTCGGTAGATTCCAGCGAACAATCAGCACTATAGGCAGAGGTTTTCAGCTGCGTAATTGCGGCGCGGTCGACGAAAAGAAGGAAAACGAAAGCGGGGCGATGATTTAGGGCCGCGCTATCCGCCGACGGCCGGGCCCGTTCTTTTGCAAACGAAAGGAATATCGCGACTGTTCTTTTTCGTACTGTGCTGCGGAGAAGCTCGATGTCTTCATGAATCCTCCATCGCTGGTCCCGGTCGGCACCGGCTTCGGCCCCGCTTATCCGGCAGATTAGCTCTTTGTCGCTTGACGTCCCGTAAGCCTTCGGCGGCCATAACCCGGCGCCGTGCCCGCGTTTTGCAGGCGCGGCCGCATACAGGACGGGCTCCCTTCGCCTCGCCGCGCTACACTGGTTCGCGGAAAAACCGACGAGAGGAACACCATGCGCACCGACGACTTCGACTACCCGCTGCCCGACGAGCTCATCGCGCAGGCTCCTGCGGAGCCCCGCGACTCGTGCCGCCTGCTCGTGCTCGACCGCGAGGGCGGCCACGTTGAGCACAAGGTCTTCTCCGACATCATCGACTTCCTCGAGCCGGGTGACCTCCTCGTGGCCAACAAGACCCGCGTCCTGCCTGCTCGTCTCGTCGGCAAGAAGCGCGGCACCGGCGGCGTCTGCGAGACGCTGCTGCTCAAGCGCCGCGAGGACGTGGACGCCATGGGGCACGTCTGGGAATGCCTGGTCAACCCCGGCAAGCGCCTGAAGCAGCCGGGTATCGTGATCGAGTACCGCGCCGGCGGTCTGCACGCGCCGGACACCGCGCCCGTCGTTCTTACCGGAACCATCGTGGACTTTGTGGAGGACTCCAAGGGCGGCCGTCTCGTGCGCTTCGACGCCGCGGGAACGCATGCCGACGGAACGCCGATGACGCTTGACGAGGCCATCCACGCCGCGGGCCACGTGCCCCTGCCGCCCTACATCACCCAGTACGAGGGCGACCCCGAGAAGTACCAGACCGTTTACGCCATGCGGGAGGAGCACTCCGCCGCCGCCCCCACGGCGGGCCTGCACTTTACCCCCGAGCTGATCGAGAGAATCCGCGAGAAGGGCGTCCAGTGGGAGACTGTCGAGCTCGAGGTGGGCATCGACACCTTCCGCCTCGTGACCGAGGACGATCCCACCCAGCATGTCATGCACACCGAGCGCTATCACGTCTCGCAGCAGGTGGTGGACGCCGTGCACGCGACCAAGGCGGCGGGCCATCGCGTGATCGCCGTGGGCACGACGTCGGTGCGCTCCCTCGAGAGCGCTTGGCAGGCGGGCGCCCAGGGTGACCCTGCGGGCGTTGCCGCGCAGCGCTTCTCGCCCGAACCCGGGGACATCGTGGCGCGTGAGAACGCCACGACAAGCCTCTATCTCATGCCGGGCTCCTCTTTCCACGTGGTCGACGCTATGATCACCAACTTCCACGTGCCTCGCAGCACCCTCATGATGCTCGTTTCGGCCTTTGCCTCGCGCGATCAGGTCATGGCCGCCTACCAGGCCGCGATCGACGAGCGCTATCGTTTCCTCAGCTTCGGCGACGCCATGCTCATCAAGTAGCCCCGCGGCTGTTCCTTGTGCGCGAAAACCGACTTTACGGTCGCTTTCCCTCGTCGGACAAGTAGCTAAACGCTCGTGTTTTGAAGAAGTGCCTGGTAGTTTGGCAGTGCTATTCGTCCGATACTCGCATTACAGAGATAATACGACCGTAAAGTCGGTTTTTGTAAAGTCGGTTTTTCGTGCAGCGCTGCCCGATCGCTCGCCGCTCATGCGCCGCAACGGTCGTTCCTCGACAGGCGTTTGCCGCCGTAATCGACGGATGGCGACGATTCCGCATCGGGTGAATCCGAACACCGCGCACAGCATCGGCTTCTGCGGGTGTTGTGCGCGGTATTTTGCTCGAGCCGCAAATAAGCCGCAGGTGACGCCGGGGAGGCGGCGGCTGAGGCCGACTATCTCGCCCCGCCTGCGCAGCTCACGGCTATGAATACGATGACGAGCGCGAGAACAACCGCGGCTGCCATGAGCGCGAGACGCGACCCGCGCGTGGCGAGGCGAAGCTGCTTCTCATTCTCGGCTAGATGCTCGATCTCGGCGTTCGCTTCCTCTAGGTCGGCCTGGTACCCCGCGATCGCGCGGTCGAGACGCTCGGTCTCCTCGGGTGTGGAGTGGATGAGGTTCGCCTCGTCCAGGAGCCCCTGCGCCTCGTCGAGCGCCGCCTGCGCCTCGTCGAGCTCGTTCGCGAGCGCGTCGATCGAGCGCTGTTTCTCGTCGATGCGCTCCTGTAGCTCGGCCTCCATCGCCTGGGCGGCGCCAGCCCGCTTGTCGTAGTCCTCCTTATGCTCCGCGTAGCGCGCCTGCGCGTCCTGTGCGGCGCGCTTGGCGCCGTCGACCGACTGGTTCTGTGTCCACAGGTGCGTCTGCGCGTTCTCGACGGCGTTCTGGCCGTCTTTCATCGCCTTGTCGACCTCGGCCTTCGCGTTCGTCACGGCCGCGAGCGCCGCCACGTTCTCGGACTGGAGCTTTCCGACCGAGGATGAGCCCGTGGTCTGGGCATGCTTGAGCTCGTCCTGCACCTTGCGCTGGCGGGCCTGGGCGTTGTCGAGGGAGCGGCTTGCGGAGTTGACCTGGGATTCCCGCCGCTCGGCTGCCTCCTTCGCCTGGGACTCGGCGACTTTCAGTGCCCGCTTGGCCTCGGCAAGCGTCCGGTTTGCGTCGTCGAGGCAGCCCTTGGAGGTCTCAACCAGGCGCTTGTAGGGGCGCAGCTCGCTCGCGTTCGATGCCTTGAGCTCGTCGAGGTCTGCGACGAGGGCGGAGTGCTCCTCATCGAGCGCGGCCGTCTTCTGCTGGGCCGCGGAGATCCTGGCCTGGGATTCGCGGACGATGCGCGACTGCTCCTCGACGATACGCGCATAGCCCGACTCGACCTCGTTGCGGTGGGCGAGCGTGGCCTGGTCGGTCTTGAGCGCGTCCTCGATGGTCCTCGCCTGGGAGCGCGCGCTCGCGCTTTGGCGGCTCGCGTTGCGCACGTCGCGCATCGCGAACGCGCCGGCGCGTAAGGTCGAGGCCGCCCCCATGACGGCGCGGGCCGCGGCGCCGGCGGCCTTGGCGGCGGGCTCGGGGATGGGGAGGGCGTTCTCGTCGCCTGCGAGACCGTCGTCGACCGTTTCCCGTGCCTCCGCGCCGCCGACCTCGGGGATAACCTCGGTTGCCGCGGCTCCCTCGGCACTGGGCCGTCCATCGGGAATATGAACGTCGGATTCGGCCGGCGCCTCGACTGCTGTCTCGGGCTCGGCTCTCTGGGTCGTGTCGTCCATCGGTTCCCTCGCTTCTCTTCTCGGTGTTCGCGGCGCTTGCCGTGCCGGCGGCGAGAGGCGCCCCTCTCGCCGCCGACCCCGGCTCCGTCGAATACCTTATTCTGACGCAAGCGGGGGCGAGCGCGCCCGACGCGGCGGCGAACGCCTTACTTTGCGCCCTTGTGAACATCGCCGGTTTTCTTTTTCCTAACCTTTGCTACTATATCCACAGGTTGGGGGGATGTCCTTCCCCCATCGTCAGAACTATCGGAAAGGGAGTCCCCATCATGGTTTCTAAGCAGACCAGCATTACCAACGCCACCGGCCTTCACGCCCGTCCCGCCTCGCTCTTCGTCACCGAGGCCAAGAAGTACCAGTCCAACGTCACCATCAAGAACGTCGACAAGGACTCCGCGCCTGTCAACGCCAAGTCCATCATGATGATCCTCGCTGCCGGCCTCGGCACCGGCACCACCGTCGAGGTCGCTTGCGACGGCGAGGACGAGCAGGCCGCCCTCGATGCCCTTATCGCCCTCATCGATTCCCGTTTCGGCGAGTAACGAGCATCTCCTTTGGAGCTAAACTGGTTGGCCCGGCGCCCTTGCGGCGCCGGGCTTTCTTTTTCCGGAGCAGCGGCGTGGCATGCCGCCCAACACGAGAGGCGTTGATTCTCATGTGCGACCATGAGCAGCAGAGGATGGCGGGCACGGGGGAGGCCGTGCCCCGGGAGAGGTGGTTCACCTACGACATCGTGGCCGAGGACTCGTCGACGCATGCGCGCGCGGGCGTCTTCCACACCCCGCACGGCGACATCCCCACGCCCATCTTCATGCCGGTGGGCACGAAGTCGACGGTGAAGGGCATCCTGCCCGCCACGCTCGAGCAGATGGGCACGAAGATCCTCCTCAACAACCTCTACCACTTGTCCCAGCGCCCGGGCGCCGACCTCGTCGAGCGCATGGGCGGCGTCCACGAGTTCATGCGCTGGGGTGGCCCCATCCTCACCGACTCCGGCGGTTTCCAGGTGTTCTCGCACGAGGAGTTCGTCAAGCTCTCCGACGACGGCATCAGGTTCCGCGCGGTGGACTACGACGGCCGCTGGCAGGAGTGGTCACCCGAGGAGAACATGGCCATCGCGCAGAAACTCGGGGCCGACATCACGATGCAGCTCGACCAGTGCGTGGGCTACCCGGCGAGCAGGAAGAAGGTCGAGCGATCCGTTGAGCTCTCCAGCATGTGGGCCGACCGCTGCTTTGCCGCGCATACCCGCGAGGACCAGGCGCTTTTCGGTATCGTTCAGGGCGGCATGCATCTTGACCTGCGCGTCCGCAGTATCCGGCACCTCGAGGACGCGGGCGATTTCCCCGGTTACGGCATCGGCGGCTACTCGGTGGGGGAGGACCACGAGACGATGTTCGAGAGCCTCGCCCCCCTCTGCGCCGAGCATATGCCGAGGAGCAAGCCCCGCTACCTTATGGGCGTCGGCAACCCAACGACGCTCGTGCGCGGCGTCTCGGCAGGCATCGACATGTTCGACTGCGTCCTTCCCACGAGAACCGCGCGCACAGGCACGGCCTTCTCCAACGAGGGGCGCATCAATCTCAAGAACGCCCGCTTCCGCGAGGACGACCGGCCCTTAGACGAGGGCTGCGGCTGCCCCTCCTGCTCCGCCGGTTTCACGAGGGCATATATCCATCACCTCGTCCGCCAGAAGGAGATGCTCAGCTCCATTCTCATCTCCCAGCACAACATCTGGTACCTGCTTGACCTCATGCGCCGTGCCCGCGAGGCGATCGTCCAGGGAACCTATGGCGACTTCGTTGACGCTTGGATGGCCTCCCCTGCCTCGAGGGACTGGTAGTCCCGCGGGGTGAGCGGGCACGACCTTCGGCGAGGAGGCCCGGCCGTGCGGCGCGCCTGTTCGGTACTCGCGACGAAGGCCCTTCTTCGGAGGTTCTGCGCCCCCGCTGGTTTATACTCATTAAGTTCAAACAGCGGGGGCGTTTCGCCCCATTACAACTGACGAGGTTCAACCATGGCCAAGAAGGTCCAGTCCGACGCGCCCAAGACCGGCGTCGACAGGTGGCGCGAGGCCACCCATACCGAGGCAAACCCCAAATCCGGCCGAAATCGCGGGAATAAGCGCGTGAGCGCAGCCGTGCACGGGAGCCGCGTCACGCTTGTGTGGGCGGCCGTCCTGTTCGCCGCCGCCGTGGCCTGCGGTGCCGTCTTCTTCGGCAGCCTCTCGCTCGGCGTGGACGTGGGCGGCGGCCAGCAGCTCGTCTTCACTGCCTGGCAGGAGGGCGACGGCCCCTCGCAGGACGAGATGACCGAGGCGGCCGACGTCCTGCGCTCCCGTCTCGTCTCCCAGGGCATTACCGGCGGCTCGGTCCAGGTCGACGGCGACACGGGCCTTCTCGTCAACGTCCCCTCCACCGACGACCCGGACACCTTGGCGTCCACCATCGGCGAGACGGGCAAGCTCGAGTTCGTGCGCGTCGACGAGATCGGCGACGCCGAGGCCATGGCCAAGCTCCAGAACGGCACCGAGGACGTCGAGCTCGAGAGCGACGTCTACACCGCCTTCCTGGACGGCTCGCACGTGACCAAGGCGCAGGTGCAGCTTGCGAGCAGCTCCTCCTTGAGCACCTCCTCGTCGACGTCCTACGCGGTCGTGGTCACCTTCGACTCAGAGGGCGCGGAAACCTTCGCCGAGGTCACCAAGGAGCTCGCCGAGACGAGCGGTCAGATCGCCATCGTTGTCGACGGCGTCGTCAAGTCCGCCCCGTCGGTGAGCTCCGAGATCGACGGCGGCACCGTCTCGATCTCCGGGAGCTTCACCCTCGACGAGGCCCTGCGGCTCAAGAGCAGCCTCGACTCCGGTACGCTCCCCGTGAACCTCACTTACGAGGAGGCGCGCGACCTCGAACCCGTCCTCGGCGTGGCAGCCGCCCTCTTCGCCCTCTTCGCGTTCGTCGCGCTGGTCGCGGTCGTCGGCATCGTCGTCTTCGGGCTCCTCGGCGTCGCCGCGGCGCTGGCCTCCGCGCTCACCGGGGCGCTCTCCCTCGGGTGCCTCGCGGTGCTCGCGGCCGCCGGCGCCTCCTTCGGCTTCACGCTCTTCTCGCTCGCGGGCATCGGGCTCTCCGTCGCCCTGTCCGCCGGCGTCTCCTTCGTCCTCTTCGGCTCGTTCAGGCGCTCCGTGCGCGCCGGAAAATCCCCCAGGAGCGCGTCGGTCGCGGCCTGCGCCTCCGCGGGCGGCCCGTGCGGCACGGCCGTCGCCGTCGGGTGCGTCCTCGCGCTCATCCTCGTGTTCGCCGGCGAAGGCGATTTCCAGAGCCTCGTCATCGCGCTGAGCCTCGGCGTCGCGTGCGCCGCCGGCTCGACCCTGCTCGTGTGCGTCCCCTTCCTGCGCCTCGCCGGCGCGGGTGCCGCCAAGAAGAGCCCTGCCCTCTGGGGCATCGGCGGCGCGCTTTCCTCCGGCGCCTCTTCCTCCTCGGGCGACGGTGACGAGCCCGCCGAGGACGGGGAGTAGCATGGCGAGCCTCGCGGGGAGCCGGCGTTGGTCGGTCCTCGCGCCGAATCCCGCGGCCGAGGTTGAGCTCAGGCGCGAGCTGGGCGTCACCCCTCTCGTGGCGCGGGTCTTGGCGGCGCGCGGGCTCGTGGACGTGGAGGACGCGCGCGCGTTCCTCTCGCCGTCGCTCGAACGCGACTGGGCGGATCCGTTGGCCATCCCCGGCATGCGCGAGGCCGCCGACCGTGTCGAGAAGGCCGTTACGGGGCATGAGGCCATCGCTGTCTTCGGCGACTTCGACGTCGACGGCATGAGCTCGACCTGCCTGCTCACCCTCGCGCTGCGCAGGCTCGGCGCCGAGGTCCATCCCTTCATACCGCACCGCTTCGGTGAGGGATACGGCATCTCAGAGGAGGCGATGCACAGGGTCCTCTCGGCGTGCGAGCCCTCGCTCGTCGTCACCGTGGACAACGGCATCGCGGCCGCCTCGGAGGTCGAGAAGCTCCTCGAGCGCGGCATCGACGTGGTGGTCACCGACCACCACGAGCCCGCCGACCTCGTTCCGAGGGGCGTGCCCGTTACCGACCCCAAGCTCTCCGACGACTGCCCCTCGAGGGAACTCGCGGGGGCCGGCGTCGCGCTCAAGCTCGTTCAGGTCCTCGGCCGGAGGCTCGGCTGCCCGGAGCTCTGGCGCGAGTACACCGACGTCGCCATGCTCGGGACCCTCTCGGACATGATGCTGCTGCAGGGGGAGAACCGCGCGCTCGTCGCGGACGGCCTCGAGCGTATGAAGGCGCGCCCGCGCCCGGGCATAGCGGCGCTGGCCGCTACGGCCAATATCCGACTTGACGAGGCCACCTCGGACTCGCTGCCATTCTCCATCATCCCGCGGCTTAACGCCGCCGGGCGTATGGGTACCACCGACGTTGCGTTCGACCTGCTCATGGCCTCCGACGACCGTGAGGCGGAGCTGCTGGCGACGCAACTCGAGGAGACGAACGCCGAGCGCCGCGCCATCGAGTCGCGACTGACCGAGGAAGCCATGGCGAAGATCGAGGCGGAGGGCCGCGTCGGCGCGCGATGCGTCGTCGTGGGCGGAGAGGGCTGGCACGAGGGCGTCAAGGGCATCGTCGCCTCCCGCATAGTCAACAGGTACCACGTGCCGGCGATCCTCTTCTCGATCAGCGACGGGGTCGCCCGCGGCAGCGGCCGCTCGGTGGGCGACGTCGACCTCTTCCACGCCGTCGAGCAGTGCTCCGACTGCCTCGTGCGTTTCGGGGGCCATGCCGGCGCCGTGGGCGTCACCTGCGACGCGGGTCGCCTTGACGAGTTCCGGGAGCGCCTCGACGCCGTGCTGCGGGAGCTGCCGGACGAGCAGTTCGAGAGCACCGAGGAAGTCGCCGCGGTCGTCGGCCTGGGCGAGGTCGACGTCCAGACGGTCGCGTCCCTCGAGGCCCTCCAGCCCTTCGGACAAGGGAACAAGAAGCCGCTGCTGGCCGCGCGCGGCGTCAGCATGCGCAACCGGTCCCGTGTCGGCGCCGACGGCGCCCACCTGCGCTTCTTCGCCACAGACGGCGTCGGCTGCGTGCCCGCCATCATGTTCCGGGCCCCCGAGCCCGATAGGCTCGTCGAGTGCGACGGGGCGGTGGACCTCGTGTTCGAGGCGGTCAACGAGACCTGGCAGGGGAGGACCAAGGCCAAGCTCATGGTCAAGGACATCCTGGTAAGAAGCGGCGCGGAGGTCGCCCCTGAGGGCCCTTGCGGGACGGAGACGCGCCGCCTGGAGGACGCAAGCCTGGAGGAAGCTAGCCCGGTGCGCGGCCCCTCCCCGGCGGCCGACGGGGGCGCGGTCGTGCCGGCGCCGACGGACGCCGCCCTTCTCGGTTCTATGGGCGAGGTCGAGCTCACCGCCGAGCTCGCTCGCCGCCTCATCGGCGGGCATGACCTTCTCCCCGCCCAGATCAAGACCCTCGACGCCCTCGCTGCGGGGCGCTCGTCGCTCGCGGTCATGGCTACCGGCCGAGGCAAGTCGCTCATCTTCCATCTGCACGCCGCCCGCGTTGCCCTGCTGGGGGGCGGTGCCTCGGTCTTCGTCTACCCGCTGCGTGCGCTCGTTGCCGACCAGGCGTACCACATACAGGGCTCCCTCGCAGCTTTGGGGCTTTCCTGCGCCGTGCTCACGGGCGAAACGACTGAGGAGGGGCGGCGCGCTGCCTTCTCGGCCCTCGATGACGGGACGCTCGACGTCGCCCTGACGACGCCGGAGTTCCTCGCGATCCACTCGGGGCGCTTCTCCCGCGCGGGGCGGGTCCGGTTTCTTGTGGTCGACGAGGCCCATCATGCGGGCGAGTCGAGGTCCGGGCACCGCAGCGCCTACGCCGAGCTGCCCCGCGTCCGAAGCGAGCTGGGCGAGCCCGTCTGCCTCGGTGTCACCGCCACCTCCGACGACGCCTCGAGCGCCGAGATCTGCCGCCTTTTGGGGATACGGCCGGGCGACGTCGTCGTCGACGCGGCAGCGCGCGAGAACCTCGCGATCGTCGACCACCGCAACCTCCACGACCGCGAGAGCGCGCTCGTGAGCCTGGTCTCGTCGGGCGAGAAGTGCATCGTCTACGTCACCTCCCGGCAACAGTCGGTCGAGGTCGTCCGCATGCTCCGGCACCGCCTCCCCGACCTCGCGCCCCGCATCGCGTTCTACAACGCGGGGCTCCCCAGGGACGTCCGCGGCCGGGTCGAGCGGGCCTTCCGGGACGGCGAGCTCTGCTGCATCGTCTCGACGAGCGCGTTCGGCGAGGGCGTGAACCTTCCCGATGTCCGCGACGTCGTCCTCTACACACTTCCGTTCGGGCGCGTCGAGTTCAACCAGATGAGCGGGCGCGCGGGCCGCGACGGCGGGCGCTCGAGCATCCACCTGCTCTTCGGTGGCCGTGACGTTAGGCTGAACGCCCGGATCCTCTCGTCGGCAGCCCCGGGGCGACGCGACCTCGTGGCGCTGTACCGTGCCTTGAGGACGCTCGCCGGCGAGTCGGGCGAGGGGGGCTTCCCTATGGACATGGAGAGGATCCTCTCGCTCGCCGCGGCCTGCGACCCCACGGGGCCCATCGACGCGACGGAGGTCGAGAGCGGCGTCGGCGTCTTCGCCGAGCTGGGGTTCCTCACCGTCGAGGGCTTCGGCGACGGCCGCCGCGTCCGCATGAACCCCGCGCCCGCGCGCATGGACCTCGAGCGCTCCGTCCGCTATCTTGAGGGGTTACAAGGCAAAGACGAGTTCGAGGACTTCTGCGACTGGGTGCTACATTGCCCCGAGGAAGAGCTTCGCGCCCATATCGTGAGGCCGATCGCCCCGAGCTTCGGGGCAGTTGTGGGGGAGGGATAGCCATGCAACCAAAGCCTGTGCCCGCCGAGGGCGGCGCATTCGCCGGCGAGGAGACGCCGGCGGCCAAGCACAAGCCCACCATCAGGCAGCCGCCCGCCGCCGCGAACTTCCGGCTCCTGGAGCAGGCCTGCCGCTCCTACATGGACGAGGACTCCCTGGAGAAGGTCGAGAGCGCGTACCGCTTCGCGGCGGATTACCACCGAGACCAGCGTCGGCGATCGGGCGAGCCGTACATCAACCATCCTGTCGAGGTCGCGCTCATCCTCGCTAAGGACCTGCGAATGGACGAGGACACCATCTGTGCGGCCCTTCTCCACGACACCGTCGAGGACACCTCCGCCACCTTGGACCAGCTCAAGGGCCTCTATGGGGAGACAGTGGCCGACCTCGTCGACGGCGTGACCAAGCTCACGAGCGTCAAGGTTGCCTCTATGGACGAGAAGCAGGCCTGGAACCTGCGCAAGATGTTCCTCGCCATGAGCCACGACATCCGGGTCGTCATCATCAAGCTCGCCGATCGCCTGCACAACATGCGCACGCTCGCGGCGCTGCCGCCCGATCGCCGCGTCTTCAAGGCGCGCGAGACCATGGACGTCTATGCCCCCCTGGCCGACCGGCTGGGCATGAGCTCCGTCAAGTGGGAGCTCGAGGACCTCGCGTTCTTCTGGCTCGAGCCGGAGGAGTACCAGCGCATCGCCCGCATGGTGCAGGACTCGCGCGCCCAGCGCGAGGACGACGCCGAGGTGGCCATGAAGACCCTCTCGGACGAGCTCAAGCGCGTGGGCCTCAAGGACTTCCAGATCACGGGGCGCCCCAAGCACCTGTGGTCCATCTACCAGAAGATGACGCGCAAAGGGCGTGAGTTCTCCGAGATCTACGACCTCATCGCGCTGCGCGTGATCACCCAGACGGTGGGGGACTGCTACTCGGCCCTGGGCGCCGTCCACACGCTGTGGCACCCGCTGCCCGGTCGTTTCAAGGACTATATCGCCACCCCGAAGGCCAATCTCTATCAGTCGCTTCACACCACTGTCGTCGGCCCCGACGGCCGCCCCATCGAGATTCAGATCCGCACCGTCGAGATGCACGAGGCCTCCGAGTACGGTATCGCCGCCCACTGGCTCTACAAGAAGTCCGGCAACTCCCGCGGAAAGATGAGCGCCGAGGACCGC
>CAZEHG010000045.1:0-11804 GCA_964512475.1 uncultured Atopobium sp. | reverse complement strand
GCGCTGAAGATGCTGCGGCGCGTCGGCACGTACCCGAGCTTGATCTTGTCCATTTGAACCCCTCTCACTGGTTTTATGCCGCCCGCCGATTCGGTCTACTAAACGCGCTAATAAGGCCTTCTTTGGGCAACACCCTGTGGCAAATAGCGTTCTACCTGCACAGCTGCATCATAGAGCGGCCATATACCGCTCACGGAGTTCGAGGTCGATTACTAAATCTTTAGTACTAAACTGGTCTGAGTTAAGCAAGCGGAAGGAGAGCCTATGGCCAAGGTGACCGCACGTGACGTGGCGAAGGCGGCGGGCGTGAGCCCGGCGACCGTCTCGCTGGTGTTTCGCAACAAGCCCGGCGTGGGCAACGACACCCGCGAGCGCGTCTTCGCCACGGCTCGCGACCTGGGCTTCGAGTACGCCGTCGACGAGAAGCCGCGCAAGACGAGCACGCTTCTGCTGGTGATCTACAAGGCGCACGGGCGCGTGGTGGCGGACACGTCGTTCTTCGAGAGCCTTGTCAAGGGCGTCTCGGACGCGACGTACGCGCAGGGGTACCACCGGCTGTCCATCTCGTACTTCTACGCGCAGCAGGACCGAGAGGAGCAGCTGGCCGCCATCCAGACCGTCAAGTGTGCGGGCATCATCCTGCTTGCCACCGAGATGCGCGCCGGCGACGTGTCGCAGTTCGAGCGGCTCGGCGTGCCCATCGTGCTTCTCGACAACTGGTTTCCCACAAAACACCTGGACAGCGTGGTCATCGACAACACACGCGGCGCCTGGGCGGCCGTGCGCTACCTCGCCAACGTGGGCCACAAGGAAATCGGTTACCTGCACAGCTCCACGGAGATCCGCAACTTCCTGGAGAGACGCGAGGGCTACCTCTCTGCTATGCACGGCATGGACATGGACGTGAACCCGGTCCACGGCATCGTCGGCGTGGGGCCCACGCGCGAGAGCGCCTACGCGGACATGAGCGCCTACCTGGACCGCGACCCGTACCTGCCCACGGCGTTCTATGCCGACAACGACGTCATCGCCATCAGCTGCATCCGCGCGCTGCAGGACCACGGCTACCGCGTGCCGGAGGACATCTCCATCCTGGGGTTCGACGACGAGACGGGGTCGGCCGTGTGCAACCCGCCTTTGACCACCATGCGCGTGCCCAAGGCCAGCATGGGCGCGCTCGCCGTGCGGCGGCTCGTGGCTCAAATCCACGGCGCAACCGGCGGCGAGGTCATCCGCATCGCCGTGCTGCCCGAGATCGTCCAGCGCAAGAGCGTCGCCGCGCCGCCGGAGGACGAGTAGGGACCGACTATTTGGGGCCCCGCTCCGCCCGGCAGCGTTTCTCGCCGCGTAAATAATCTCTACCGCTCTAGATTGCGGTATTAGGGCGTTTGAAGGGCCGAAAAACGCATTCTAGAGCGGTAGAGATCTCGGGCGAGCAGAGAGCCGCGCAGACGTTAAACCAGGCGCATTGCCTCCTGGACGGCGCCGGCGAGGTTCGCGTCGTTGCCGAGCTCGGCGGCCTTGACCTGCGGGACGGGCAGCCCGCCGAAGGCCTTGTACGCCTCGACCACGCCCGGCATCTCGGTGCGCATCGCGGCGAGAAGCTCGGGCCGCACGGAGATACCGCCCGAGATGACGAACACCTCGGGGTCGATCACGCACTGGAGGTTGAGGAGCGTCGCGTCGAAGGCGCGCGCGTAGCGCGAGAGAGCGCGCAGCGCCGCGGGGTCGCCGGCCTCGACCCACTCGAAGATCCGGTGGCCATCGAGGGAGTCGTCGGCCTTGATGCCCTTCTCGGCGGCGACCATGTCGCGCAGGCCCATCCAGCCGCAGGCGCCGGAGAAGAGATCGAGCCCCAGGTCGGAGGCGGGACGGACGTCGTTGCGCAGGAAGCTGAACTCGCCGGCGAAGCAATGCGCGCCGCGCAGGACGTGCCCGTCGATGACGATGCCGCCGCCGATGCCCGTGCCGATGGCGAGTACGACGCCCGTCCGCACGCCGCGCAGGGCGCCAGCCGCGTACTCGCCGAGCGCGCAGCACTTGCCGTCGTTGTTCACGGCCACGGGCAGCCCCAGCTCATCGCGCAGGCGGCGGCCCAGCGGGCATCCGTCCATATAGAGAAGGGCGCCGCCGCGGTGGATCGTGCCGTCCGGATCGTCCTCGTAGATGCCGCCGGGGACCGAGACGCCCACCGCCTCGACCTCGCTCAAGTGCGGGCGCACGAGGTCGGCGAGAACCGCGACCAGCTCGTCGGCCGTCTCGAACGCCGTCGGGAGGCTGCCGCGCGTGACCACGTGGAACTCCTCGTTGAGGATCGCCCACTTGACGGCCGTGCCGCCGATGTCGATGCCGAAGTAGTTCTTCATGCGTTTCTCCTCATTGGACGGGCGGAGATCGCGGGGGTCCGTTGCAACCGCCGATCAATTGGTTGCCTGGCCCCTCATTCTCCTCTGTTCGGAAGGCTTCCAAACTTTGGAAGGCTTCCGAACTTTAGTTAGGATTCGTATATTCCTAGGTAAAGGGCTTATGGCTTTACATCGAAGGACGCCTAAGAAGTTCGGAAGGCTTCCGAACTCGTTGGGCGACGGTCAGCGGGTCGAGAGGTCGTATTTGGCTACGACGCGGCGAACGGCGCGGCCCCACGGCGCCCAGATGGCGGCGAGGAAGGCGGCCGTGGCGATGCCGTGAACTACATCGAGCAGGGCGCCGGCGGCGTAGGCGGCAAAGACCGACGGCCAGGTCAGCGGGCGGACGAAGCCCAGCACGTAATAACCGTTAAGGATGACGCCGTACATGAGGGCGCTGATAAACCCCCAGCCGTAAAGCACCCCGCGACGCTTGAGCGCGCCATGATCGGCGAGCACGCCGCCGAGGTAACCGACGAGGCCCCACGCATACATCTGCCAGGGAGTCCACGATCCCTGACCGAAGAAGAAGTTCGATACCAGCGCGGCCACAGCGCCGACGACGAAGCCGGAGCGGCGCCCGAGTGCGGCGCCCGCAACGATGGCGATGGCGGAGACGGGCTTAACGTCGGGGATCGGCGCGAAGAGCACGCGCCCCGCGGCGGCCGTGGCCCCGAGCACCGCGGTGGGCATGAGCTGGCGCAACGGCGGGCGCGACGCCTCGAAGCTGGCGAAGAGCAGCCCCACGGCGAGAACCGCCACGAGCAGGGTGAGACCCGCCGTCACGTCGAGGCCGGCAGCAGCCGTGGCGACCATCACCGCAGGTACGGCGACGAGGGCCGGCACCTCGAGGGCGGCCAAAATGCGTGCCGGGGCCGTCGCGCAGCGCGGGGTCGCGCAGGCGACGCCCTCGGTCTCAGCCGCCTCGGCATTCTTCCGCTGGTCAGCGAATTTCTCGGTATTCTTACCTGTCATCGCGCCCCCCCTTAAGGCCGGTAGAGCCACGAGTCGGCGAAGAACTCCGCCGTGGGCTGCGTGCAGGTGAGCTGGCCGTCGAACATGAGGCTCACGCGGTCGGCCACGGCCTCGACGAAGGCCATGTCGTGCGTGGCCAGAAGCACCGTCGCCCCCTCGGCGCGGGCATGCAGGATGGCGCGGGCGACCCAGGCGCGGACGTCGTCGTCCAGGCCTTTTGTAGGCTCATCGAGCAGCAAGAGGCGCGGGCGGCAGAGCAGCAGCTTTTTTAGCGCGAGCATCTGCTGCTGCCCGCCGGAAAGGTCGTAAGGGTGGCGATCGGCGGCGTGCGCGAGTCCGAGCTCCGCCAGCGCGGTGTCGACCTCCGCCGCGCCATAGCCGGCGCCCCTCCCCCACTCGGACAGCTCGTCGCGGACCGTCTGGCACGCGAGCAGGGCCTTGGGCGACTGCGGGAGCAGCGCCTGCAACGCCGCGAGGGAGTTCTTAACGCGGCCCTTCTGCGGCTTTGTCACGCCGGCCAGAAGGGAGAGCAGCGTCGACTTGCCACAGCCGTTGCCGCCCACGAGCGCGCGCACCTCTCCGCAAATGAGCCGCAGGTCAAGGCCGCGGAGCACCCAGTCGCAGTCACGCGAGTGGCGAAACCACGCCTCGCGCGCCGCGACCACCTCGGAAGCGGACGAAGAGACCGTCCCTTTGTCCACAACGAGGGGGCGCGGGGCGGCGAGGGAAGCGACGGCGACCTCGCGGACGGCGCCGGCCTCAAGGCGGAAGGCGCACGTGGCGTAGTCGCACATGGGGCGCGGGTCGTGCGTTGCAACGACGACGGTGATGCCGAGCTCTCGGTTCGCGCGGAAGAGCAGCCCCAGGAATTCCTTCTCGGCGATGGGATCGAGCATGCTCGTGGGCTCGTCGAGCAAAAGAACGCGCGGGCGCATGGCGAGCGTGGCGGCCAGGGCGAGCATCTGCCGCTGGCCGCCGGAGAGCTCGGCCGTCTGCGCACGGAACCACGGCTCCATGCCGAAGAAATTGCAGGTCTCGGCCACACGGCGACGCATCTCGGGCTCGGGGACGCCGAGGTTCTCGAGGCCGAAGGCCATCTCGTGCCACACCGTGTCGCACACGATCTGCGCGTCGGGGCTCTGGAAGACGTAGCCGACCGAGCGCGCGGATTCGACAGGCGAGAGGCCCGCGACGTCGCGGCCCAGTACGCGAATCTGACCCGAGTGCTCCCCTGCAGGCGCGAGCTCCGGCTTGGCGAGGCGCAACAGCGTCGACTTGCCGGAACCGGTAGCACCTGTGAGCAGGGCAAACGCGCCTTCGGGCACGCAGAGAGAGACGCCGTCGAGGACGCGGTCGGCGCCGCTCTCGGCATCCGCCCGGGCTGCCGCGGCCTTATCGCCGCAAGCCGCGGTCACGTCAGCCGCGCTGGCGCCGGCGGCGACGCGGACGACGCCGGCCCCCTCGCCCGCCGCGCGCGCGTACGCGAATGCCACGTTTTCGAATTCGAGCGCAGCGCCCATCACAATCCCCTCCAACGAAGCCGCTCGACCGCAGCCGCGATCGTCGGCACGAACATCAGCGCAGCATAGGGCACGTATCCCCACCAAACGATGAGCGTTGGGCACGTGGGATAGAACCGCCACTGCGAGCACGCCGCCCAGGCAAGAAACGCGCACGCCGCCAGCGCGAGCACGATGCCGCAGAGCGCCGCAGCGTCGGACTCGCGCAGCACATCCGGCCGATAGCTCGTGCGCCGCGCCCCCGACTCCCAGCCGCGCGCCCGCATCGCGTCGGCGCGCTCCAGCGAGTCCTCCAGCGCCCAGCTCATGAGCTGCCCCGACTCCCGTGTGAGCC
This sequence comes from uncultured Atopobium sp., assembly GCA_964512475.1. GTDB lineage: Bacteria > Actinomycetota > Coriobacteriia > Coriobacteriales > Atopobiaceae > Paratractidigestivibacter. The sequence goes on along the minus strand of CAZEHG010000045.1, from coordinate 6,570 downwards.
GCTCCCGCAGCCCGGGCCTCTCCCCCGCCGCGCTGCACGCGGCGAGCGACGCCTCGACGCCGCGCCCGCGGCGCAGCATCTGCGGCATGAGCTGCGCCGCCATGGAGATCACGAGCGAGATGGACGCCGCGCGACCGCGCCCGAGGCCCAGCAACCGGTCCTGCGTGAGCACCGCCGCCGCGTCCTCGAACCACACGACCACGGCGACCATGAGCGCGCCCATCACCGCGCCGTACGCAAGGCTCTCGAGGTAGACGGCCACAGGCCCCACGCGCACCAGCAGCGTGGACCCCGACGCCGAGAAGAGCGGGTTCGCCAGGCACACGAGCGCCAGCATCGGCAGCTGCCACGCGAGCCCACGCGCCGTCGCGGCCGCGCCCCGCACGAGCGCCGAGAACGCGAGCGCCCCCGCGAGCGAGATCGCCACCAGCACCGGCTGCACACAGAACATCGTCAGCAGCAGGATGCCCGCGAGCAGCACGGCCGGCACGCTCGCGTGGCACGTGCCGAAGGCAATTGGCCTCCGCTCTCGTCTCATGCGCTGACCTCCCCCGCTTCCGTAAATAGAACTCCGACTTTTGCACGACTTAACTCGATTTGCCGAGTAGCGACTCACCGAATCAAGGCCATTTGCGCCTTAAATCGGCTTCGATACCCACCCTTTCCAAATTAAGTCGTGCAAAAGCCAGGTTTTGCTTCTGCAGCACCCGAAAACAGCTTCCGGGCACCTGCGCGAAGGCCATTATATGCACGGGCAGGGCCCGGTGAACGGCCGACGCCCACCCGACACGTTGCCGCCCCAGCCCATCGACGCGGCGCGCCCTTAGTACTCCACGTTCGCGTACCACCAGTAGATGTTCTCGCCGCCGGACAGCGTGTAGCTCGAGCAGGAGACGTCGGCGGTCACGCCGTTGACCGAGTACATCCAGCCGCTCATGCTGCCGTGGTCTTTCTCGGCAAGGCCGGCGATGGAGCTCACGTACATGCCGTAGCCAGTGACGGAAGCGTTGAAGCTCACGCCGCAGCTGGCGAGGGCGTCGTAGACCGTGGCGCCCGCGGGCAGCGAGAGCGTGGCCGAGCTGCTGCCAGCGCCGGCGGACGAGCCGTCCACCGTAATGCTCACGGTAATGACGTCGCCCTGGCGCGCGGAGGAGCCGCTGCCGGAGCCCGATCCGCCCGAGCCGTCATCGTTGCCCGCGTTCGAGGACTTCGACGAGACCTCCTTGCCGTTCTGGTCGACCACGCGGTTGGTGGCCGTGGTCTTCTCGAGCGCCTCCCCGTCGGCGGTCTTGTTCGCGACGACGGTCACCTCGGCCGCGTCGGGAAGCGTCGGGGCCTCGCCGGACGACTGCGCGAAGCCCGGCGCGTCGCCGAGCTCGGCGTACGCGTTGCCGCTGATGGCGTAGCCCGTCGCCGTGGAAAGAAGCACCTGCTCGCTGCCGGACGTAACCGTCGCGGAGCAGGCGAAGCGCACGACCATGCGCACCGCGCCGTTGGCGTCCTCGGCGATCCAGGTGACCTGCGTGAAGCCGACGTTCTGCTCGCCGGCCCAAGCCGCAAGGGCAACGGCACGGCGGGCGGTGGCCGAGATCATCGCCGCGGCATCGTCGGTCGTGGCCTGCTCGACCCAGATGCCGCCGTCGGAGATGACGGCCACGACCTCGTCGGACGCGACCGAGACGTCGGCGCCATCGAAGGTGAGGCCCGCCGCAGCGGCGCACACGTCGTCGGCGGTGACGGTGTTCGAGACGGCGGTTATCTGCGGCGTCGCGGCGGCGTCGTCCTTGGGCTCGACGACCGTCTGGAACGCGTCGCCGGCAAGAAACCCCAGCGGGTCGTTACCGTTCGCGTACTGCCAGGCCGACCAGCCGCAGAAGGCGAGCGCGACGGCGGCGAGGACGCCGACGGCCGAGCGCCAGAGACGGGCGCTCGGCGCGGGCTTAGAGACGTCCGGCGTGGGAGCGGCGCCCTCTGCCTGCGCGTTGTTCTTCTCGAGGTCCTCGGTGCCGGCCATTACTCCTCCTCCTTGCGACGCTTGGTCGCGAGCACGGCGATGAGCGCCGCGATCGCCGCGCCCATGCCGACGAACGGCCAGACGGGGATGTCGGACGATGCGGTTGCGGCGCCGGAGTCCTCGGTCACGCCGCGCGCGCCCTCGGAGGCCGAGCCGAGCTCGCCATCGGCGGTCGACGTGCCCGTTGCCGTCACGGAAGCGAAGCCGGAAAGAAGCGACTCCGCGGTCGTCTCCTCCTCGGTCGCCGCGGACTGCGCGTTCATCGTGATGGCGAGCGCGGACTTGGCCGAGGCACCGGTCGCGGAGCCGTTGCCGGTGAGGCTGATAGAGCCGTTCTCCCCACCGCCGCTCTCGTTGTTGCCGTTGTCGGATTCTCCCCCGCCGGGGTTCGGCGAGGCCTTCTTCTCCCACTTGGCGTAGAGCGTCATGTCGCTCGTCACGGGATCGGAGAAGTTCCACGCCGTGGTACCGGCAGCGTCGGTGTACCAACCGAGGAAGGCGTAGCCCTCGCGAACCGGGTCGGAAGGGGCCACCATTGGCTTGCCCTGAACAGGGTTCGCCGCGGGCACCACGGAGCCGCCCTGGGTATTAAAGGTGACCTTATAGCCCGCGGCCGCCTTCAGGGCAAAGAGAGTCCCGGAGTCATTGGTGTAGTAGAGGTTGCCCGCAGCGTCCGCGACCACGCTCGCGGTGCAGTACTGGGCATCGGAGCCGGACGGGGTGTAGATCTCGACGACCTCGCCGGTCTTCTGGCTATAGCGAAGGACGGCGCCAGGGCTCTTGTTGCACGTGAAGTACACGTAGGTGTCGTCACCCTGGACGGAAACGAGCGGAGAGGCCTTAACCTCGGCGTACTTGCCCGTCAAGTACGCCGACTCGACCTCCATGGTTGCGAGGTCGATGACCGTGAGCTGGCCGTTGTAGCCGGAGTCGTTGCCGCCGATGTAAACCTTGCCGTTGGCCACGGCCGGCGTCGAGGTCGAAGTGTTGCCGAACTTGCAGGACCCGGCGATGCTCAGCTCATCCCCGTCACGAACAATCTTGTAGAGTGTGGCAGGCTGACGGCCAACGGCCAGGTACACCTGCTTGCCGTTCTCGGTCCCCGCCTCGACGATGGTCGCGCGGATCGGGTTGTCGCCGACGGACACGCTGGACTTGACGTCGCCCGTAGCCCCGTCGACAAGAACCACGCGGCCACCCTCATCGCCGATCACGAGGTCGTCGCCGGACGCGCAGGCACCGGCCCAGTAGTAGCCCTCGCCCGTGCTCTCACCGGACTTGGCTGTGGCCTTGATCCACTTGATGGCGCCCGTGGCGATGTCGACGCAGACCATGGCGCCCGCGCTCGCGGTCCCGTTGAAACTCACACCCGCCACGAACTCGGCGTACACGCAGCCGTTTGTCACGGTCATCGTGCTGTTGGACTGGTACTTTCCGCCGGTCGCGGGCGCCTCGAGCGCAGGCGTGCTCCACACGCACTCGAGCGTCTGCGCCGAGAAGGCGTAGATGGAGCCGTCGTCGTTGGCGGAGATGATCAGGCCGCCCGCGTAGACGGGGCGCGAGAAGTAGTTCGTCGTGCCGCCCTTGGAGACGCGTGCGACGACGTTGCCGTTGGAGTCCACCTTCACAAGCTGGGAATTGGTGGTCACGTAAACGTAGCCGCCCACGATAATCGGGTCGCCGAGGGAGACCAACTTGTCGTCGTCGGTGGCAAGGTTGACCTTCCACAGCACGGAGGCGGAGTCGGTCGGTGTGGGCACGTTGACCAGCGTAGTCGCGCCGCCGTTGATAAAGCCGCTCCAGTCGGCCGCATCGTCGGAGCGTGCCGCGTCGGGGTTGTAAATCACACCGTCGAGGGGCATCTCTCCCCAAGCGGAGTAGACCCACTGGACGTTGTCGCCGGGTTGGAGCGTCACGGAGCCGGCGCCCACCTCGGAGACCTCGCCGTTGACGAAGAGCTGCCAGTACTTGCCCGTCTCCTGGTCCCAGCCGTAGGTCTTGCCGTCGCGGCCGGTGACGGTGGACAAATAGAAGGACGCGCCCTCGCCGAACACCTCATACGCGAGGCCGGCATCGTCCAACAGCTGCACGGAGAGCTCGGCGGCCGTCGTGCCGGAGGTCACTTTCGCATCCGTCGTCTGTGCCCAGACGGTATTCTTGCCGGAGGCATCCGGCCCGATGAACGACATCGAAACCTTGACCGTCGCCTTGCCAATGTCGGCGATGTCGTCCCCGTAGGCGGAGTACCACAGGACGACCGAGTCGCCGGGTCTGAGGCTCACGCCGTCGGCGCTCACCTGGGAGGCCTCGCCGTTGACGAAGAGCTGCCAGTACTTGCCCGTCTCCTGGTCCCAGCCGAGCACGCGCCCGTCGGCGGAAGTGATGTCGGACAGGTAGTAGTAGCCAGCCGTCGCGGGGTCGGTCGACGTGTGCGCGAGGCCCACGGAGCCAAGCACCTGCTCGATGAGGTCCGCGGCGTTGGAGCCGTACGTGACCTGCTGGGCAGCGTTGGACCAGACCTCATCGGCACCGTCGGCGTCCACCCCCACGAGCTCGAAGTTGACGGAAATCTGCGGGTCGATGTGGTCGGTCGTGCCCACCACGCGGAAGGTCGCCGTCACGGTCTGGTTGACGAGTTTCTGGAGCTGTTCGTTCTCGGGGTGCGCCTTGGCGAGCGACTCGTACTTCTCGTAGGTCAGATTGCTCGTGACGGTGACGAGGGTATCGGCGACGGGCTGCGTCACCCGCAGCGTCTCGTCGGCGATGACAGAGGTATCGCTCGACTTGTAGGTGCGCCAGCTCGTGCCCGCCATGGAGTCGTAGCCGGGCAGCTCGTCGGCGTGGATGGCGCCGGTCTCGTAGCTCTTGGAATAGGCGATGGTACCGTCGGAGCCGACGGTAGCGGAGCTCCAGGGAGAAAGATCGCTGCTCACCGCGTCGGCGGAGGTGTTCTCGCCGAGCAAGGAGCTCGCGTAGTCGGCCTTGACGGTCTCCATCTCGGCCACGGCTGCGTCGATCTCGCCGGAAGCGATGGGCCTGATGGTCACGGTGATGTCGCGAGAGACGCTCAGACCGTCCTTTGTGAGAGTCGCCGTGATGGTCGCGATATTGTCACCGCCTTCGATGTCCTGCGTGATGACGCCGTGGTAGCCGGTGAGCTTGAGAGCCGAGGACTCGGCAACGGTGTATTTGATGGTCGCACCCTTGAGGACCTTCGAGGCGCGCGGAAGGACAAAGTCCTCCTCCACGCTCGACAGGTCGACCGAGCGGCTCGAGTCCTCATACGCGACGACCTTACCGTCGATGGCAGTGAGGGCGTCCTCAAGCTCCTTCTGTTCCGCGGCGATCTGCTCGGCAGGCTTGGGGTCAACTTTGACGGAGTAGCTCTTCGTCAGCGACTTCGACGAGAGCCCGGACGCGCCGGACATCGTGACCGTGGCGGTCAGGGTCACATCGACGGCGGCGTTGCTGTGCGTGTAGGCGACCTTGTAGACGGGGTTCCAGCTGGAGTCGTAGCTGCTCGTGACCTTCGCGGCCGCGCTGTCGCTGGAAGACCAGGAGACCTGTGCGACCTTCTTGCCGTTCGCGTAGAGCGTGGAGGGAAGCGTCTCCTCGGTGGCCGCGGCATCGGCGAAGCCGGACTTGACGGTGGCTCCGAACTCGGCGCCGGAGAGCCGCGACGAGAGATACTCCTCGACCGCGCCGCCGTCCCATTCGAGCGACGAGGCACGTCCCGGCGTGTAGGTAGCCATGGCGTCGCCCAAGGTCAGCGTGTACGTCGGGGTGAACTGACGCAGGACGGAATAGTCGTACGTCGTGGTCTTGTCCGCCGGAGAGAGGAAGAAGTACGTGATCGTGCCGTCATCGGCAATGCCGCCCTGCTGGGCAGGGTCGGACGCCGAGAAGGAAACGCTCTGAAGGCTCACCGAGATGCCCTTGTAGCCCCAATCGGAGAGCTTAGCCGAGAACATATCGCAAATGTTGGTGTCCGTGCCGTAGACAGGGGCGGGATACCAGCCGCTATAACTCGCGGACTTCGCCTTGGCGATGACGGCCGCAAGGGTCTCCTGATCCTCGGTCTGCTCGGGCTCGGTCTCCTTCTTGCTGACCGAGTCGACGGTAACCGAGCTGGACGCCAGCGAGGCGGCATAGGGGCCCTCGTTGGCGGCGTTGGCGGAGTCCTCAGCCGGCTCCTCGTCCACAGACCCCTCAGCGACCTGCGCGACCGTGTCCCGCGGCGCCGCGAGCTCGTCCGCCGCCTCGGCGAGCGCCTGGGTCGGCACGAGCGAGAACGTCGTCACACTCGCGAGCGCGAGCGCGAGCAGCCGCTCCTGTAAAGATCTCTTGTATGACATGTACCTGTTCCTCCTCCCCCGCAGGGGCTCGGGAGGGCAGGTAGGATCGGCGGGCTGCGCACCCGCCCTTCCCGCCGGCACGCACAGCGCAAAAGCGCCGCCGCGCAGGCGAGCCTTGAACACAGTCATTCAACTGATCCGGAGTCGAACCGGAATCCTTTTTTCTCTACTAGGCGTAGCAGCTGTTCGAACCGTGCCCTC
>CAZEHG010000044.1:0-12108 GCA_964512475.1 uncultured Atopobium sp. | reverse complement strand
TGTATCTGCCGGCCCAGATCGCGGTGTTCTTCCCGAACGTCGAGTGGGTCCAGACTTTCGCGAACGCTCTCAGCTCCGGTTGGATCAACTGGGTCCTCTCCGTCGCGCTGATCGTGGCCTTCGCGTACTTCTACTCCTCGATGGTCTTCAACCCCGAGGAGACCGCCGATCAGCTCCGCAAGCAGGGCGGCTTCATCCCGGGCGTCCGCCCCGGCGCCGCCACCGCCAACTACATCAAGAACGTCATCGACCACGTGACCCTTCCCGGCGCGCTGTTCATGGCCGTTCTCGCTGTGGTGCCGACCATCATCTTCTGGTTCACCGGCAACTCGCTGATCCAAGCCTTCGGCGGCACCTCGGTCCTGATCATGGTGGGCGTCGCGATGGATACGCTTTCCTCCTTGGAGAGCCAGCTCAAGATGAACAACTACGACGGTTTCTTCAAGTAAGAAGTCCGTTCGCGCGGGTAAGTGTCAGGCCAGTTACTTCGAAAGGGGATCTAAAGTGAACATTGTTCTGCTCGGCGCCCCGGGCGCAGGCAAGGGTACCCAGGGCCAGAAGCTCGTGGAGGAGTTCGGCTTTGCCCACATCTCCACCGGTGACCTTCTCCGCGCCGCCGTCAAGGCGGACTCCGAACTCGGCAAGAAGGCCAAGTCCTACATGGAGTCCGGTCAGCTTGTTCCCGACCAGCTCGTTATCGACCTGGTTAAGGAGCGCCTGGACTCCGATGATGCCCAGAAGGGCTTCATCCTCGACGGCTTCCCCCGCAACACCGCCCAGGCCGTGGCGCTCGACTCCGAGCTCTCCGACATGGGCCGCGACCTCGACGCGGCGCTTCTCGTGAGCGTTCCCGACGAGGCCGTCGTCGAGCGCCTTTCTTCTCGCCGCACCTGCAAGTCCTGCGGCTACACCGCCCCCGCCGGCACCGAAACGTGCCCGCGCTGCTCCGGTGAGATGTACCAGCGCGACGACGATAAGCCTGAGACGATTCAGCGTCGTCTGGACACGTATCACACCCAGACCGCCCCGCTGATCGAGTACTACAAGGGTCATTCGATTCTGAAGGAGGTCGACGGCAACCGCCCCGTCGACGAGGTCTATACCGACGTCAAGGCGCTTCTCGCCCTATGATCAAGATCAAGTCTCCTCAACAGATCGAGCAGATGAAGGCCGCCGGGGCTCTGTCCAAGGCGGCCCTTCGTCTAGCTGGGACCCTGTGCGTCCCTGGCACGACCACGCTTGCAATCGACACCGCGGTCGAGAACTTCATCCGCCTGCACGGCGCTGTCCCCACCTTCAAGGGTTACGGCGGTTTCCCGGGCAGCGTCTGCGCGTCCGTGAACGAGCAGGTAGTCCACGGCATCCCGTCCCCAGCCGTCGTTCTTTCCGAGGGCGACATCGTGTCTATCGACACGGGCGCCACCTACCAAGGCTGGGTGGGGGACAACGCCTGGACCTTCTGCGTGGGAAAGGTCTCCGAGCAGAGCTGCGCGCTCTGCGAGGTCACCCGCGATTGTCTGAAGGCCGCCATCGAGCAGGCCGTCCCCGGTAACCGCTTGGGCGATATCGGCGCCGCGGTCCAGGAGCTTGCCGAGGAGAACGGCTTCGGCGTTGTGCGCGACTATGTCGGGCACGGCGTCGGCCGCGTGATGCACGAGGACCCCGAGGTCCGCAACTACGGCAAGCGCCACCGCGGCGTCAAGCTGCATGCGGGCATGGTCATCGCCATCGAGCCGATGATCACCCTGGGCACCTACGACTGCGAGACCCTCGGCAATGGCTGGACCGTCGTCACGGCCGATTGCCTACCCGCGGCCCACTATGAGAACACCGTGGCCATCACGGACGACGGGCCCATTGTCCTGACGTCGGACGAGAAGGGCCCCTGGTGCTCGATGGAGGGCGGTAAGCGCTAGGTTTTGCGGATATGCGTCGCGACGTGCCTCTTTGCAGGCGGCCGTGGTGAGGTTATGGAGCCGTTCACGCGTTTGTGGACGGCCCCGTGTTTTTTCGATATATTTATTAGTCGCTGTCACGGCGTAGAGAGGACTAACTTGAGCAAGCAAGACGCAATCGAGCTGGAAGGCAAGGTCGTAGAGCCGCTGCCCAACGCCATGTTTAACGTTGAGCTCGAAAATGGTAAGACCATCCTCTGCACCATCTCGGGAAAAATCCGGATGAACTATATCCGCATCCTTCCCGGCGACAGGGTCGTCGTGGAGATCTCTCCCTACGATCTCACGCGTGGTCGCATCACCTACCGTTACAAGTAGGAGCGGCCCTCAGCCTCGGAAATCACGCCAGCGGCTGGGCGAGTAGATAAGTTCGTATCAGCACTACCGAAAGGAATGACTCATGAAGGTACGTCCTTCGGTCAAGAAGATGTGCGACAAGTGCAAGATCATTCGTCGCCACGGCAAGGTTTACGTCATTTGCGAGAACCCGCGCCACAAGCAGCGTCAGGGCTAAGAGAGGAGCACCAAGTTGGCCCGTATTAACGGCGTCGACCTCCCGCGCGAGAAGCGCGTCGAGATCGGACTTACCTACATCTACGGCATCGGTCGCACCCGTGCCACCAAGATTTGCGCCGAGACCGGCGTTAACCCCGATACCCGCGTCAAGGATCTGACCGAGGATGAGGTCACCAAGATCCGCGACTTCATCGATGGTAACTACACGACCGAGGGCGACCTCCGTCGTGAGACCCGCCAGAACATCGCCCGCCTGATGGAGATCGGCTGCTACCGCGGCCTCCGTCACCGCAAGGGCCTCCCCGTCCGCGGTCAGCGCACCAAGACCAACGCTCGTACCCGCAAGGGCAAGAAGCGTCAGGTCGGCGGCAAGAAGAAGAAGTAGGGGATAGAACATGGCGCAGAAGAAGAACGCTCGCAACACGCGCGTCCGCCGTTCCGAGCGTAAGAACATCGCTGTGGGCCAGGCCCACATCAAGAGCACGTTCAACAACACGATTGTCTCCATCACCGACCCCCAGGGCAACGTCATCTCCTGGCAGTCCGGTGGCACCGTCGGCTTCAAGGGCTCCCGTAAGTCCACGCCGTTCGCCGCTCAGCTGGCCGCTGAGGCCGCTGCTAAGGCAGCCATGGAGCACGGCCTGCACAAGGTCGCCGTCTTCGTGAAGGGCCCCGGCTCCGGCCGCGAGACCGCCATCCGTTCCCTCCAGGCCGCCGGCCTCGAGGTTTCGGGCATCCAGGACAAGACCCCCATCGCGCACAACGGTTGCCGTCTGAGCAAGCGTCGTCGCGTGTAGCTCTAGGAGGATTTAATAATGGCTGTTGATAGGACTCCCGTCCTTAAGAGGTGCCGCCAGCTCGGCATCGACCCCGTTGTGATGGGGATTAACAAGACCTCTCACCGCGAGCCCAAGCGTCGTCGCAAGGAGAGCGAGTACGGCGTTCAGCTTCGCGAGAAGCAGAAGGCTAAGTTCATCTACGGCGTTCTCGAGAAGCAGTTCCACCGCTACTACGAGTTCGCTCTTAAGCGTGAGGGCGTTACCGGCGACAACCTGATGAGCATCCTCGAGTGCCGTCTCGACAACGTCGTCTTCCGTCTTGGCTTCGCCCGCACCCGCAAGGAGGCCCGTCAGACCGTCCGTCACGGTCACATCACCGTGAACGGCCACCGCTGCGACATCCCCTCCGCGCAGGTCAAGGCCGGCGACGTCATCGCCGTCGCCCCCAAGTACAAGGACCTTCTCCCCATCAAGGAGGCCCTGATTTCCTCCGAGCACATGGCCGTCCCCGCTTGGCTTGAGGTCGACATCGAGAAGCTGAAGGGCACCGTTCTTCAGGTCCCCACCCGCGACCAGATCGATCTCGATCTCGACGCGCAGCTCATCGTCGAGCTTTACTCCAAGTAAGCCCGACCCTGTTTGGAGGTATCAATGTCCGAATTCATCCGACCGCAGGTGTCGGTAGAGGAGATCAGCGACAGGCTCGCCCGCATCTCCGTTGCCCCGCTCGAGCGTGGCTACGGCGATACCCTGGGCAACTCCCTGCGCCGCGTGCTTCTCTCGTCGCTCGAGGGCGCTGCCGTTGAGGCCATCGCCATCGACGGTGTGCAGCACGAGTTCACGACTGTCGATGGCGTCTATGAGGACGTCACCGACATCGTTCTCAACGTCAAGGGCCTCGTGTTCCGCTCCATGGGCACCGGCACCGAGGCGGAGGCCTCCATCTCGGTCGACGGCCCCATGACCGTCACGGCTGGCGACTTCGACATCCCCGCGGAGTTCGAGATTGTGAACCCCGAGCACGTCATCTGCACCCTCTCCGAGGGCGCCCACCTCACCATGAGGATGCGCATCGGCATGGGCCGCGGCTACGTGTCCAACGAGGATAACGAGCGCGAGAGCGATCCGATCGGCGTTATTCACGTCGACTCCCTTTACTCTCCCGTTCGTCGTTGCGCCAAGGTCGTCGAGAACTACCGCGTCGGCCGTCGTACCGACTACGACTGCCTGGTGCTCGAGGTCGAGACCAACGGCTCCATCACGCCGCGCGACGCCGTCGTCGAGGCTTCCAACATCATCAACCAGCACATGACCGCGTTCATGAACCTGGCCGATGAGGACGAGCCCGTCGAGGACGCTTCGATCTTCACCACCAGCACCGTCGAGGACAACGTCGAGCTCGACAAGCAGATCGAGGACCTGGACCTCTCCGTCCGTTCCTACAACTGCCTCAAGCGCGCCGGCATCCACTCCGTGCGTCAGCTCGTGGAGTTCTCCGAGAACGACCTTCTCAACATCAGAAACTTTGGCGTTAAGTCCATCGAGGAAGTCAAGGACAAGCTCGAGACCATGGGCCTCTCGCTCAAGGCTTAACGCGCGCCCGAACGCTTAGGAGAAGCAGAAAATGCGTCACAACAAGAAGAAGGGCATGAAGCTCGGCACCGACGCTGCGCACACCAAGGCTATGAAGCGCAGCCTCGTTCGTGCCCTGTTCATGAACGACCGTATCAAGACGATCGACGTCCGTGCCAAGGCCATCCGCGGCGACGTTGACAAGATCATCACCTGGGCCAAGAAGGGCGACATCCACTCCCGTCGTCTGGCCATCGCCTACCTCAACGACAAAGAGGTCGTCCGCGAGGTCTTCGAGAAGGCCGCTCAGGGCATGTGGGCCGACCGCAACGGCGGCTACACCCGCATCATGAAGCTCGGCCCCCGCAAGGGCGATGCTGCCGAGATGGTGCTGATGGAGCTCGTCACCGAGCCCGTCACCCCGAAGGCCAAGGTTGCCAAGACCACCGTGTCCAAGGTCGCCGCCCCCGCCGAGGCCCCAAAGGCCGAGGCTGAGGCCGAGGTTGAGGCCGAGGCCGAGGCTCCCGCTGAGGAGGCCGCTGCCGAGGAGACCGCCGAGTAAGTGGTTCTCTTTTCGCAAAAGAGCATGAGGACCCTGGCATTCGCCGGGGTCCTTTTTTATTGACGTGGGAGTATTTGTTCATGGGTTCGTACGTTCGTGAAAACATTGAGCGCGAGACCCCGCTGGTCGACGGAGCGCCGGCTGCCGGGACCCTTGCGATCAAGCTCGGGTACCGCGGGGAGGCCTTCGCGGGCTTCGCGGAGCAGCCGACCGAGCGCACCGTTGCCGGAGAGCTCCGTCGGGCGCTCGAGACCGTGCTGCGCCGCCCCTGCGAGCTCACCTGCGCGGGGCGCACGGACGCCGGCGTCCACGCCATCGCGCAGTACGTGAGCATCCCCGTGAGCGCGGCCGAGCTCGCGCTTCCGGCCAACCGCCTGGGCCGCGCCCTCGTCGCGCTCACGCCGGATGACCTTTCGGTCATCGGGCTTTATCGGGCGTCGGCGGGCTTCTCGGCGCGCTTCGACGCCGAGTCGCGACGCTACAGGTACCGTATCGCGGCGGGCGGGCCGCGCCCCGTCATGGCATGGGACCACGCCTGGTGGTATAAGTGCTCGCTCGACGCCGAGGTCATGGACGTCGCGGCGCAGGCGCTCGTCGGCGAACATGACTTCAAGAGCTTCTGTAAGGCCGCCTCGGCGGTCGATAAGCCTACGTGCCGCTGCGTATCCAGTCTCCGCGTCTCCGAGGCCGAGGAGGCCGGAGAGAAGCTCGTGTGCATCGACATCGAGGGCAACGCTTTTCTTCACAACATGGTCCGCACCATCGCCGGCACCTTGGTGGAGGTGGGTCGCGGCCACCGCGAGGCCGCGTGGGTCGCCGATGTGCTCGCGGCTTGCGACCGCGTCGCCGCCGGTCCGTGCGCGCCGGCAAAGGGGCTCACGTTCGTCGGCGTGGAGTATCCCGCCGGTGCGCTTCTTCCCTGGTAAGCGACGGCATTTGCCGCAACCGCCCATTTCCCGAAAGGACATCCGCCTTGGAACTCCTCGTCGACGTGCTTGCCGACTCGGTCATCGATACCCTGAAGCTCATACCTTTCCTCTTCGTCACGTACCTAGCTATGGAGGCGCTCGAGCACGCCGCCAGCCACAAGATCCAGGAGACCGTTGAGCATGCGGGCGCTCTCGGGCCCGTTGTGGGCTCGGCGCTCGGCGCCCTTCCGCAGTGCGGCTTCTCGGCCATGGCCGCGACGCTCTTCTCCGGTCGCGTGGTCACGATGGGCACCCTCGTCGCCGTCATCCTCTCCACGTCCGACGAGATGATCCCGGTCTTCGTCGCGCACCAGGCGAACGCGGGGCGCATGTTCGCCATCATCGGCATCAAGGTCGCCTACGGCCTCGTCGCGGGCCTTGCGCTCGACGCGGCGCTGCGCTTGCTCCACCGCGAGGGGGATGGCCATACGCACATCCACGAGCTCTGCGAGCGCGAACACTGCCATTGCGAGGACATCGACGAGGATGAGGAGGGCGCCGGGGGCGACGAGCACGATGGCCTCCAGGCCGATACGGCGACGCCCGCGCACGGCCACGCGCACGGACACGCGCACGGGTGCGCGCACCACCACGGCGCCTGGGGCATCGTCCGCTCGGCGCTCGTGCACACGGTCCAGGTCACGGCCTTCATCTTTCTGATCACGTTTGCGTTCGGCCTCGTCGTCGAGGGCATGGGGGAGGACGCGATCGGAGCCCTTCTCGCCGACCACCCGGTGCGCGCGACCTTCCTGGCCGCCGTCGTGGGGCTCATCCCCAACTGCGGCGCATCGGTGGCCATAACCGAGCTCTTCCTCGACGGCACGCTGGCGAGCGGCCCAATGATCGCTGGCCTTCTTTCCTCGGGCGGCGTCGGGCTCCTCGTGCTCTGGCGCACCAACTCCGACCTGCGGCAGAACGCGGTCATTACTGTTTTGGTTTACGGTCTGTCCGTTCTCGCGGGACTCGCGGCGTGCGCGTTAGGTATCCTGTTGTAAATAGGATTCTTACGTGCGCAGGGCCGCACGGGAAGGCGGTTCTCCATGCTCTTTAGGAAGCGCGAGCGCTTCGAGCGCACCGACGTGCCGACGCCGGGCCCGTACACTAACGTCATCGGGGGAGTCGTCCTCGCCGTCGTCGCGGTGGCGCTGTTCTTCATCGTGACGAAGGTCGCGGACCGCGTTGCCCTGGAGACGCGCCTGGGCGACTCCGATCTTTCCAAACAGGTGAGCGCCCAGTCCTCGATGAGCATCACGGACGAAAACTACTCCATCTCGAAGAGCTCCTTCACGAAGGTGCTCTTTCTGACCGTGGCCGACGCCGACGACCCGAACACCCCGACGGCTATCACCGGGGCGCGCATCCTCGTGCTCGAGGAGCAGAGCGTCGAGGACGAGAGCGGCTCGACGACGACGGTCATGAAGGAGAGCGTCGTCAACGTTCCGCTCGAGACCAAGGTCGGCTCCGGCGAGGTGGCCTCGACCCTCTCCGACTACTGCGCGACGCAGGGCGCGGCCGCGTGCGTGGTGCCGCTCAACGCTGCGTCGAACATCAAGTTCTCGCACGTTGTCGTGGCGAGTGAGGACGTGTTCGACCAGATCATGGCCCTGACCACGGCGAATGCCTCCACGTTCGTCGACGATTACACCAGCCTTTTGAAGAAGCTCCGCACGGACATGACGGCCGAGGAGCTCATCGCGCTGGCCAATTCCGCGGCCTCCGTGAGCGAGGAAAACTACCAGGCGTTCGATGCCCCGCTGTACGCCGAGACCGCGCAGGCCGAGGACGGCTCGACTGCCGAGACGGGCTATCAGTGCATCGACCGCACGTGGCTGTGCATCGCGGTGCGCACGCTCGTCCAGTAACGAGGCCCGCCCCAGCAATCAATGCATGGCGGCTCGCCGCCGACCTTGGCGCCCTCCCTAAATCTGGTGATTTAGGGAGGGCGCTTCTACTCACAAGGTATGCATATACGAGCTTGATAATGAACTCGCTTGGGTTGTTTTGGCTGGTGTCTGGTTGCTCGTGGAGGCCGTATTTGTCGCACTTCTCCCCAACTTCGCCTAGGGTGTCCGTGCTCATGAGCGCGCACAATGCCGAGACGACGCTGCGGCGCGCGGTCGAGAGCGTGCAGAACCAGACGTTGCGCGACATCGAGCTGGTTGTGGTGGATCCGGCGTCGGAGGACGGGACCGGGCGGATGCTCGACGTCGCCTCCGAGCGCGATATCCGTATGGTGGTCCAGCATGTGTCCGCCTGCAGCCGAGAAACAGCCCTTGACCTGGCGTTCGATCGCGCGCGCGGCGACTATCTGCTGGTAATGGACGCCGACGGTTGGTACGAGCCGACCTACGTGCAGAAGCTCGTCTCGCTCGCCGAGAACAACCATTCGCAGCTCGTGGTCGGCGGCTTCAGTGCCGAGATCGTCACGCCGCGCCGCACCGTGGAGCTCGATTGCGACGACGAAGAGAAGGTCTATTACCTGCAGCACGACTTCCGCTCGGAGGCCTGGAGGCACTTCTCGACGGGCAGGCTGGCACCGGCGAGCGCGAAGCTGTTCGAGCGCGCGCGGGCGGTCGAGGTCGGGTGCCGATTCGACTCCGGGACGGGCGACGACCACTCGTTTTCCATCTCTTACCTGCGCGATGTTGAGCGGGTGTCGCTCGGCGGGTCCGGCTACCGCGTGAGCCGCACGCTCGGCAAGAAGGCGGGGGTCGAAGCCGCTGACGAGCTGTTCGGGCGCATCGAGGCCGCCTACGACGAGGTTCGCGGGCTGTATGCGGAGTGGGGTTTCGAGGGTGACCCGGCAAGCATGGGGACGTTGCAGGACCGCTACATCGAGATGCTCTCGCTGTGCGTCGAGATTGCCTGCGCCGAGGGCGGCGAGGCTGCCCGAGCCCTCGTGGGGCGGATAATCGGCGGGGAGCGCGCGCAGTTCGCAGCGAGCGTCGCCCAGCCGCGCGACAACGCGTCGAGGGCGCTCATCGGGCCGATCAGGTCGCAGAACGTGCAGATGGCCATGGTCCAGGCGCGGCTGCTCTCGATGGTCCGCCGCGGCGCGCCGGCCACGCTCACGCCCGACGCGTTCATCTAGGGGCCGTTGATTGGGGCTCGGCGGGTTTCTCGACGCCGGCCGGGACGCTACAACCGGTTGAGGCGGCTCTTCACGTTCTTGAAGACGAATCCCGGGCCGTTCGTGCGCAAGCGATAGGCGGCCTCGCCCGCGAGGTAGCCGAGGCGCGCGAGGTTGTTCTCGCGCGGGGCCTCGATGCCGCGAATGCTCGCGAACTGCTGTTTCGCACCGCCCGAGAGCGCCGCCAGGCCAAAGACCCGATCGGGATCGAGCCGTGCCATTGACTTCTTTATAAGGTTGCCGACCTCGGGGTCGCCGGGGTCGGTGGCGCTTGCGGTGATAGTCGCGTAGTTGACGCCGCGCAGCGCGAGGGCGTCGAGGACACGACCGTCCGCGACGCCGAGGGCCTCGGCGGCGTCCATCATCTCGTTCCAGCGCGTGAGGGGCACGAGCGGCGAGCGCGCGGCGAGCGCCTCGGCGTCGTTGAGGTCGTGCTCGCGGTAGTTGTAGAGCGCCTCGTCGACGTAGGCGATGGCATCGGTCGCGCAGAGCGTTTGGATAAGGAACGGGTTGTCTGCCCAGCCGGCCCCGGGGACCTCCTTGAAGCGGATGCCCTTCTTGGCAAGAAATTCGCGGCGGTACATGCCGGCCCAGATGGCAGGGTGGTGGAGCAAAAGCTCGATGCCGTCTTCGATGGGGAAGGGCTGTGCCGCAGGGCTCACGCGGTGGATGTAGGGGCAGCTCGCGCGCGTCTCGCCGGAATCGGCCGAGGGGCCGGCGAACACGCGCCAGTACGCGCAGCGAACGACGTCGACGGCGCGGCCGGAGGCGGCTTGCGCGGCTGCGGCGCAGGCGACAAGCTGCTCATACATGGTCGGCTCAAGATAATCGTCGGGCTCCACGACGGCGATCCACGCGCCGTCCGCTATCGAGATGCCGCGGTTGACGGTGGCCCCATAGCCCTCGTTGGGCTTGTCCACCACGACGATGCGCCCGTCTCGTGCGGCGTGCGCGTGCGCGATATCTGAGCTGAGGTCGGTCGAGCCGTCGTTCATGCAAATGATTTGCAGGTCATCATAGGTCTGCGACTCGATGCTCGTGAGGCACTGCTCGAGCGTGGCGGCCACGTTGTACATGGGGACGACGATGGAGACGATCCCTTGTTTGATGCTGGTCATGTGCCCTCCTCGGCGCAGGCCCGCGGTCGTGCGGGCTACCCTATAATAAGTCAGCGTTAACGCCAAACCGATTGGACGCGCGCCTCTATGAATCGCCCCGCCATCGTTATCGTCACGTTCAAGCGCCAGGAGCTCTTGTCGAAGTTGCTCGACTCTATCGAGAAGTCGACGGTCGCGCCGTGGCGCGTGGTCGTCGTGGACAACGAGAACGCACGGCTCACGGCCGATATCGTGCGGGACTTCGAAGCGCGGGCGAATTCGTTGTGGGGCCGCACGGAGGACGACCCGGGCACGGATGGCGGAACGTCTCGCGTGGTTTACGTGCCTATGGAGGAGAACACCGGCGGCGCCGGCGGCTTCTCGGAGGGCGTGCGGCGTGCGTATGAGCTCGGGGCCGAGTGGTTCTGGGTCATGGACGACGACGTGGCTATCGAGCCGGACGGGTTGGCAATTTTGGGCCGGTGGTCCGAGGAGGCCGACGCCGTCATGGGTCTGCGCCGCGATTTCGATGGGGGCCATTTCTTCTGGCAACATCGGTTCTGGACGGGCCTTGCCATCTATAACCCGTTCTCGCGCGACAGCTGGCGCGCTGGCGAGCGCTACAAGCTCGCGAACGTTCTCTGCTTCGAGGGCAGCTTCTTCTCGAGGCGCGTGGTCCAGAAGGCCGGGCTGCCCGACCCCCGTTTTTTCATCTATCTGGATGACGCGTGCTTCGGGTACGTGGCGAGCAAGGTCACCGACGTGTACTACGTGCCCGACTACGTGCTCAGCCGCCGTCGCGAGGTCGCCAACAAAGAGATCGGCAGCGTGCGACAGCTCAACTCCGCGAGCGACATGACGCGCTATTACATCACGCGCAATCGCGGTTATCTGGCCCGGTATTTCCAGGTGTACGGCGATTACAATCCCGTGCTCTATGCGGTTGGCACCGTCGCCAACTTTGCCAAGGAGCTTCTGCGCATCCTTATCGTCGACCGCAGCCACCTGAAGAGCGGCTGGGCGCGCCTGTGGGCCGGCTACAAGGAGTCGCGCAGGATCCTGCGCGATCCCGACTGGAAGCCGATGCCCCCGCTCCAGTAGCATCGCCGACCTGCTGCACAAAAACCGAACTTTACGGTCGTTTATCTACAGACGGACAAGCAGTAAAGCTCTGGGAATTCGCAAACTCGCAGGTAAATGAGGTATGCCGTTCCCAGCATCGATGACCCTCCCCGACAAAACGACCGTAAAGTTAAGATTTCGAGCAGTGGACTACGCCGATTGCCGTCAACGGCGCCCTTGCGCCTGCGGACGGCCAATCCATTGGGCTTGTGACCGGCGGTGCGGTACAATAACGCAGTTTGGAGGGGTCGCTAGATTTCGTGGGGGAATCGCCGCGACGCCTGCATGGCAAGAGAAACGCAGGAGAGGAGTTTCGTTAATGTACAAGATCCTCGACAAGACGCAGTTCTCTGAGAAGGTGTTCAAGTTCCGCATCGACGCGCCGAAGATGGCCAAGCACGCTCACG